>NZ_JAMAWB010000031.1:0-64544 GCF_023713585.1 Paenibacillus sp. MER TA 81-3 | reverse complement strand
CCGTTTCCGAAATCCGTCTGCGTGTCGGGCAGTTTATGGATGAAATCATGAAGTCCCCTCATGCAATCATTGACCGCCTATGCGTTCGACTTTGAATGCTATCTTCTTTCGTTCAACTTATATAGTAGTCAATTACGTGGAATTCAGATGCGTGCACGTTTATACCAGCTCCGTTTTAACATTCGCAAAGCTTACGAGTCTAGCAGAGCATCGAGATCATTCCCGAGGCGGTGCAGGATGCCCGGGACAATGCGCGCGCAAGCGGCATCGAGAACGCGCGCTTCTTCGAGGGCCGCGCCGAGCAGCTGCTGCCCGAGTGGGTCAAGCGCGGCATCCAGCCTGACGTCGTTGTCGTCGACCCGCCGCGTATCGGCTGCGAATGCCCTCTGCTGCAGGCGATAGCGCAAGCCCGTCCAGCAAGGCTCGTGTACGTGTCGTGCAGCCCCGGCCACCTTGGCCAAGGACTGCCAGGTACAGAGCGGCAGCGGCTACCGCCTCGCTTGGGTGCATCCGGTCGATATGTTCCCGCATACGGCACATGTGGAGGTCGTAGTAGGAATGCAACGAATAAATACGTAGAAATCCTTTCTTTTCAACACTTTGCGGGTTTTATAACCTTCACGAAGGATGGCGCAGATTTCAAAAATAAGGTGTTGAAGGACAAAATCGAGGTTTCGGTCGTGCTGGACCTTGGTTTTGACGTCGAGTGTGTAGACATGTAGTAAAGTGTATGGAGCGTCTTTATTAGGCGCTTTTTTTATTGGACTTCAATGGGAGAGGAATTTCCAATGATTTGTCGAATAGTCAATGAACGTGGTTTAAATCATTTCTGAATAGGGGTATGTATGACTAATGAATCGAAGTAAATACTTCAATTATATAGAAGAAAAGCTGGAAGTTTTGGCAAGACGAATTGAGAAACGAGGAAAAATCAATTTATTGGATTTGAATATTTATTCAGAAACGTTTTTTGCCGAATTAATGAATTTATTGTTTGGACTTACGTTGGTCAATATGAATATACTTAAACAGAATGTTGAAGGCATTGATTTGGTGGATGTAAACCACAAAGTTGTAGCCCAAGTGTCTTCAACCTGTACAAAACAAAAAATTGAAGGCTCGTTAAATAAGGACATATTCCTTAGGTATTCAGGCTACCGTTTCATTTTTGTTTCAATTGCTAAGGATGCAAACAAGCTTCGGGAAATGAGTTTTATTAATCCGCATAATGCTACTTTTTCTCCCACGGATGACATTGTGGATATAAACACATTATTAAATGTTATACTGGACATGGAAATCGACAAACAGCGCGAGGTATATGAATTTGTAAAAAAGGAACTCGGAAATGATGTTGATATACTTAAAGTAGATACAAATCTTGCGACCATCATAAACATACTTGCAAGTGAGAATCTTGCTAATTGTATTGAATCGCCAGAAATAAACTCCTTTGAGATTGATAAAAAAGTAATCTTTAACGATTTGTCGGATGCAAAAGACACAATAGATGATTATAAGATATTTTACCAAAAGTTAGATGAAAAATATGCTGAGTTCGATAGAGAAGGTTCGAATAAAAGCTTTTCCGTTTTTCAAATAATTAAAAAGCAGTACACAATGCTGCAACATGAAAAAACTAACTCCAAAGAACTTTTCTACAGTATAATTGATAACATAACCAAGATAATCATCGAGAGCAAAAATTATATCGAAATTCCGTACGAAGAGTTGGAGCTCTGCGTCTGCATTTTAGTCGTAGATGCTTTTATACGATGCAAAATTTTCAAGAATCCGGAGGGATATAGCCATGTTATTGCCGGATAATATTCATCCCCAGCTTAGCATTTACTATAATGGAGCTTTAGTTTTGAAAGAACTCAAACAACATGCCAAACAGCAAGTCTTTGATCTGTATCAAAGGATTAAAAGCCAATATAACATGTCTTTCCCCACTTTTATGCTTTGTTTAGATTGGCTCTATCTAATTGATTCTGCAAAGATAGACGATGATGGATGGGTGGAATTATGTTCATAAAAACGCTGAAAATAACGAGTCGTACAGAGACAATAAGAGAACTAACTTTTCATTCCGGATTGAACCTAATCATTGACGAAACACCATCCAACGATGATAAATCAACTGGGAATAATGTAGGGAAAACAACAGTATTGAAGCTAATCGACTTTTGTTTAGGATCTAACGCTTCCATAATATATTCCGATACAGAGAATAAAAAAGAAGTCTATGGCTTGGTTAAAGATTTTCTTGTAACCGAGGAAGTATTAATTACTCTTATTCTTGTCGAGGATTTATCAGATGAGGCATCAGATGAAGTAGTAATTGAACGTAATTTTTTGACGGGAAAAAAGAACATTAGAAGAATTAATGGTAAACCGATACTTGAAAAGGATTTTGAAGATGAGTTACAGAGGCTTCTTTTTCCCAACCATAATTCTGAGAAACCGACATTCAGACAGATCATCTCTCACAATATTAGATATAAGGATGAGAATATAAGTAATACACTTAAGACTTTGAACAAGTATACCTCTGATGTTGAGTATGAGACTTTATATTTATTCTTATTAGGTTGTGACTTTGATGAAGGTGCAAAGAAGCAAGCATTAGTGGCAAAAATAAAGCAAGAAGAAGTCTTCAAGGAAAGACTGGAAAAAAAACAAACAAAAACAGCTTATGAAATTGCTTTAGAAATGCTTGAAGAAGAAATAGCCCAATTAAAAGAGAAGAAGTCAAATTTCAATTTGAATGAAAATTTTGAAAGTCAGTTAGAGCAACTTAACTTCGTAAAGTTTCAAATTAATAAAAGCAGTTCTAACATAAGTAAAATGAACATTAGAAAGAACCTCATAGAAGAGGCCCAAAAGGAAATGGAAAATAGTAAAGCTGATATGGACTTGAAGCAATTGGAAATGCTCTATGCTGAGGCTAATGCTAATATGGGTAATATTCAGAAGACTTTTGAAGAGTTAGTAGCTTATCATAACAATATGGTTGTGGAGAAAATTAAGTTTATAACTTCTGATTTACCTTCTTTAATAGTAAAAATTGAGACAGAAGGAAAAAACTTGAATTCATTGTTAACTCAGGAGAAAGAGTTAGCGACGACTATATCTAAAGGTGACTCTTTTGAGGAGTTAGAAAAGATTATATCTGATTTAAATGATAAGTATAGAACTAAGGGTGAATATGAGAGTGTTATATCACAGTTAGATGAAGTAGAGAAAAACATTGAAGAAATTAATATCCAAATTAAAGTGATTGATGATATATTATTTTCAGGAAGTTTTGAAGAAAAGTTAAAAGGCCAAATCAACAAGTTTAACAAACACTTCTCTGAGATTTCTTTTGAATTGTACGGTGAGAAGTATGCATTGAAGTATGATAAAGTCATTCATAAAAAGAGCCAACAGCAAATATATAAATTCAGCGCATTTAATGCTAATTTAAGCTCAGGAAAAAAGCAAGGTGAGATTCTATGTTTTGATCTTGCAGCTATATTATTTGCTGATGAGGAAAAGATACCGAGTTTGCACTTCCTTCTAAATGACAAAAAAGAATTAATGCACGATAATCAATTAATTAAGGTTGCAGATTATGTAGGTAAAAAAAATATTCAGTTGGTTGTTTCTATTCTGAAGGATAAGTTGCCTGTAAGCCTGCTTGATAAAGCCCATATTGTTGTTGAATTATCTCAAGAAAGTAAATTATTTAAAATAGAATGATTAATTTTAAGATTTTATACGATATATGATATGACCAAGAGAGCGCCAGAATTACTGGATGCTCTCTTTTATTAGATATTCTAAAAGAGCCGAATGCCCTGAAATGAATGCTCCCATCATAGTAGACAGTAGAAAAAACAAAAACTTCTACTGCTACAATGATGGGAGTTTTTCTAATGTCTAAAAGAAGTCCAGCATCTTTAGAGGTAAAATTATATGTCGTACAGCGGTGCCTTCAGCACAAGTCAAATCCAAACTTGGATCGGCTACAATTAGTTGGACAGAAAGATTAAGGACTAGTAGAATAAACACATCATAACTAGGAGCAGATCTACTATGCCAAGAGAAAGACGTACATTTCACAGAAGAATTCAAAAGGCGAATGGTTCAATTCAATTATACGATAATGGGAAGTCACGAGCGAAGACCCTGTCACGAGTCAATCGTTGAAATATTCAATAAGAACCGTAAAGCCTACGGTACTAGAAAAATAAAAGTTCAACTTCGTGAACGAGGAATGACCGTATCTAGGCGTCGAATCGGCCGAATCATGCAGCAGCAAGGCCTAGTCTCTACCTACACAGTAGCTCAATATAAGCCACAAAAGACGACATGTAACGAATCTAAGCATGCAAACGAACGTTCAAGCAGCCAATGGCTAAGCGAGTGGTTGTAAGTGATCTCACCTATGTCAAAGTGAAAAACAGATGGCACTATATCTGTATATTTGTCGATCTTTTTAACCGAGAAATTATTGGCTCTAGCGTTGGTCCAAATAAAGATGCAGTATCTCGTGCGTTTGCTTCTGTGCAGGGAGATTTACGTCAAATACAGCTATTTCACACCGATCGAGGTCGTGAGTTTAAAAACAAATTAATTGATGAGACATTAACAGCGTTCAACATTGATCGCTCTCTAAGTATGAAAGGTTGCCCCTACGATAATGCTGTTGGCTGAGGCAACGTTCAAGATTATGAAGACTGAATTTACAAATCAGATGAGTTTTCAAAGCCAACAACATCTGAAGTTAGAACTTGTTGATTACATTAATTGGTACGATATGCGTCGCATTCATGAACACTAGGCTGTATGAGCCCAGTTGACTACAGAAGATTAGCCCTTAAAAAAGTTGTCTGATTTGTGTTGACAGTCCAACATTATCGTTAATCGGTGGCAGGTAGAATACTCCTTAACACCAAAAGGAAAGAGTTTAATGCCAATATTAGAGGACATGTGCAAATGAGGTGCGGCAAATCAAATATGAACTCAATTTTATAGGGGGTAACGGTTCAGGGAATAAAGTGCTATGTAAATAATTTTTAGTGATAGATTGTAAAGTAATTACAAAACTAAAACATACTGATTAAAAAAGATATTGTGTGAAAAGCAATATCTTTTTTTAATACCACTTTGCATTCACACCGCAATTTAGTTCTGTAGTATTGTCATTTATAAATAATTATTTGAAACTTTTTCAAAAATCATTTGACCTTCCCCCTTACTGAAGGGTTTATACTTTGGATCAAATAAACAAAATGGAGGATTTAAGATGTTTAAAATAGGTGATTTTTCTATGTTAAGTAAAGTTCCCGTAAAAACGTTGCGATATTATGACCAAATTGAGTTATTAAAGCCCCAAAAAACGGATCGAGATACAGGGTATCGATATTATTCAGCAGAGCAACTTTTTGATGTAAATCGAATTTTTTTATACAAAGAATTAGGTTTTACCTTAAAGCAAATTGCTCAACTCCTTCATGAAGAAATTTCCTTAGATCAAATTCAGGGTATGTTTAAGCTCAAAGAGAGCGAAATTCAACAATTGCTAGAGAGGGAACAAGAAAAATTAGTTCGTATTAAGGAACGTATGCACTTAATCAGACGAGAAGGGAGTGTTGAAAAGGAGCAGGAGGTTATCATAAAAACAGTCGAAAGCAAGCGACTCATTTCTTTTCGTTCCTTCGGATCAGTAAAGGAGATTCCTTCACTTTTTCAAACACTCAATCATTTGTTAGATAAATATAATGAAGAATGGATAACAGAACCTCAAACCGTTCTATGGAGGGAATCGCTTGAAAAAGAAAGTGGTTTTGAATTTGAAGTAGGTTATTCTGTCAAAGGTGAAATAACATCTCTTCCAAAAGAGTTATATATACGTTCTTTACCAACGGAGACGATGGCTACGCTTTTATTTCATTCGAATTCAACCTTTGCACAAACTGCTTGTATTGATTTAGCGACATGGATAGAGAAAAATGGATATCGAGTGAAAGAAGATCAACCGGGTAGAGAAATTTATTTACCATTGTCTGAAAATCAAGAAGATAGATTAATTGAAATTCAAATCCCAATTGAACTATGAAGTAAAATTTCCAATGAATATTTGGTTCATTTTACAAATTCTAAATCAGGTAAACTGAGTTTAATTTTTGGATGAGAGTTATACTGCTCGTTTATTTTGATAAAAGCAGAATTTGTTGTACGAAGGAGAAATGTTTCAATGAAAAATAAAACAGTCATCTATTTGCTTGCCCTAGCAGCCTTTCTAATTGGAACGATTGAATATATTATCACAGGTATCATTCAAATGGTAGCAACTGACTTAAGTGTATCTACATCTGTTGCTGGGTTATTGGTCACTTCATTTGCACTTTCAGCGGCTATTGTTGCACCTATTGTCATTGCCCTCACCATTAATTTTGACCGCAAAAAAATATTGTTATCGATGCTTATTCTTTTCATTTTAAGTAATTTTATCACTTTTTTTAGTCATTCTTTTGAAATGGTTCTTTTCACACGAATTTTGCAAGGATTAAGTGGTGGGATTGCTATAGTCGTAGCAATGGCTGTTGCTACTCGCCTTGTTGAAAATGAAAAAAGAGGAAGTGCTATTGGGATTATTTTAATGGGTTTAAGTAGTTCCTTAGTTTTTGGAGTACCACTTGGCACATTTCTCAGTGGGATCATAGGATGGAAGGCATTATTCGTTTTAATTGGTTTGATAACAATTATTCCACTACTCGTTGTTTATAGAAGTGTTCCTACTATTAAGGAACAAGAACCAGTTACGATTGGTATGCAATTATCCATATTAAAAGATAAAAGAATTGTATTCGCAGTTGCAGTGACGTTGTTTTATATAGGTGGCTACTCCACATTGTTCACCTATTTAACACCATTCTTACAAGTTTCAGCAAATCTCACAATTGCAGAAATTAGTGGTGTTTTATTACTTGCTGGAATTTGTAGCTTCATTGGCTCTATCATTGGAGGGATAGCAGCGGATAAAAAAGGACCAAAATTTACGATCCTAACGGGATTAATACTACAAGTAATCATGTTGATTTCACTGGCAATGATCGGGGCAAATCTAGTTGTCATTATTGCCGTTATCATGATTTGGATGATAGCTACGTGGAGTACTTCTCCAGCCCAACAACTATATTTAGTTACGCTGGTACCAAAATCTCCTGATATCGCCTTAAGTGTGAACACTTCATTTATTCAATTTGGATTCGCTCTAGGTTCGGGATTAGGAGGTCTTGTGATTAGTGGCACATCTGTATTGAATCTTAGTTGGGTCAGTGCCGGCACAGTTGTTCTCGCTTTACTAATGACCTTAATGTTAGTTGTTTTTGAACGAATCTCTAGTAGTAAGACATTGATGGAAAAATGTTAGAAACAATCGTCTATTTCAACTATGGGTTCGAATTTGAGTGGTATTAGTAGTTTACTTGTAGTACTTGCTTTCTTTTTTCTTGAATAAAGTGAACAGAAAAAACAAATTTATACTTTCTTGTGAAATGAAAAATAATACACATGCATTATGCGGTTTAAAAAAGATATCAAAGTCGCTGTTTTCCATTAAAGAAGCGGGATTTCGAGAATATATTAAGATTGCTCTTTTTTACATACTTGTGACACATGTGGAGTATTGTGCGTTGATAGTGAGAAGTAAAGAATAAGCAAAAGGGTTCGAGATTCTGTAAAAGATTCTTGAACCCTTCTATTTACAATGTCGATAAAGTGCTTAATTTGAATGTAATTCAGAGTATGCAAGTATTCCACTTTTCATTGCCATAACGCCTATTTTTATAATTATCAATTTTCCATGTGTCGGCTTTTCTCAATAACACAAACAGGTATTCATCATTAAAGTTAGTTTCTGTTTTGAAATAAACTTCTGCACGGTTTTTATTCTTAAGTTCAACATTTGTTTCAATAGAGTGCTCTATCCCATTGAACTTCACCGGAAAACCAAAGCTCTGTCTGCTTCTACCGCCATACACCCTCTTTTTATCGGTACAGTATTCAACAAAAATAGGACCGATCAGCCCAGAGAATTGTTCGTGCCAATCTGTTCGTTGTACATAATGATATTCATCACCTGTATATTTTTCTCTTAATTCAGCTTCTTCTTGTTCATACTGTTTATAGATGTGATCTTCAATGTTGTTCCATTTTGATCCGTATTCTTGGACGATATGAACTAAATGCTTGTTCAACTCTTGTTGATCCATGGGGTAACACCTCTACAAATATGAATTTAGTTATTACTTGTCCGACAAGTTATTTAATACCCTTCTCGATTAATGGATCAGCCTTAGCAAGACTCTTATGGCCTCTTCCATAGCTTCTCATACATGAAATACTAACCTCAATTTATGACTTATACAATCATTCTTTGATACAAGTGGATCGGCTACACTAGGTTAGACAGAATAACAAGGGCTTGAAGAATATAACTATCATGCTAAGGAGCGGATCTCTGCAATGCCTAAACAATCACGACACACTATCTCCTGTGCAGAGGTAATTCAATATGTGCTGTCAGATTATTCTGCTGTGTTATAATTGAAACAAATGTCGATACTGATGGTATGTGTCTCATGCATGAACAGAAGCCAATCATGTATGTATTTGCTGGTAATAATGGTAGGGTAAGACCTAACGATTTGGAAATGCCTTCGTGTCGCAGAGCTTTCCTGACGTGAAGCGAGGCAAAAAGTTTGGAAAAACGAGACTGTTCAGATAAGGTATGTTGTTGTAACCTAGAGCTATCCATCTTTTTTGTTGGCATGGTTGGTCGTACTTCCATGATACCAAACAAGCGAGGTGGTGTTTTTTTGTCAAGATGAACAATTGTAATAGAGTTATTCTTACAGAAACAAGGGAGTAGGTCTATTTTTCAGGTACGAAAAATATAGAACAAGGAGTAGTACATGAGCTGGAGCAAATTGAAACAAAATCTGGAGAGTTTTCTATGTCCTGCGTTACATGGAAGGGTCGAATACCGTGCAACGAGCTATCGTTATTTACCCGATAAAGCAGGGCTTTGTTATATTGCAGTAGATAAAAAGAACGTATTTAATATGAGTGATACAACTAACTTAATCAGATGGTATCAGACGGAGCTGGAAATTAAGAATGATGCAAATATCCAAATTCCGATTAGCAATGAAGAAATTGAAGCAGTCAGAAAAGATACCAAGGGAACAGTGCCGGAGGATCGGCTAAAAGTAATTGCAAGAAATAGAAAAATAACAGAATATGCAAAAGAGCTTTTGTCGGCGCAATCATCATTAAGTAAATCAAATTTTGTCGTTACAGCTAATAAATTTTTATCCATTTCTATAGAGGAAAGCATAGAGAGCGATGATATCTTATTGAATATTCTAGCTTTGGTGGACAGACGGGTTGGAAAAAAACGAATTTTAAACATGACCGAGAAGATGAAGTTAAAGCATCCAATTGTGCAGTATTTTTATGAACTACGGCTTAGTGCGTTATGAAAATAAATAACTCATTCACCTCCAATCGAGAGCCCTCTAAATGAATACAGTATCTATAAAATGAAACCCAGTGCCTTGATGGTACTGGGTTTGTTGTATAATGGAAGAAAAGTAAAGTGAGATGAGTCTGTTGTTGTACGCTGGTAAACAAATAACTGGATGATTCCATATGGAATTATATAATCTTGCACCTGAACATCACTTATTGAGAAAAATTCATCGCCTTGTAGATTTTAGTTTTATCCATGTGCTGCTTTTTCGTCTACTCTTTCTACAGATATTGTACAATTTTTCGGATGAACGAGTTATTCAAGAAGCAATATCTTTGTCATGCTCTACTGAATTTACTTTCATACTAGAACGTGTAAAAAGGCGAACACCGATTTCCGATGCCCAAGCAATTGGGCGCAAACGGTAACGATCTGTTAATAATGATGAAGTTATCCTCTATCAACGCATTAAGGATCAGACTCGCAATTCGATTTAGGCGCACTAGAATTATATAAATCATATGTGTTGACTCTGCTTACTCCACACATGTGGAGTCGGTAGTGTCATTGCATCCAAAATGCACAACAACAGCCCTTTACAACTAAATAAGGTGGTGAAGGGCTGTTGTTCGTTATTCATTATTTGAGTAAATGCATTAAATGCTGTTTAACTTCAAGCTTTATTAATGCTTCACGTTCTCTTTTTATTATACGATGCTTTTCCTAAAATCGCTTGTCCAGTTTATCGGTGCGCTTGGTTTTATACCTGAAGAATTAGAGATGAAGCAACTCTTTAACGGTCATTTCGTTTCTTTACGGGTACCCATACTTCAACCTGGGCATCAGACGGCTTTCCATTCAGCAGAATTTCAGCGATAGGAGCACCTGTATAGGTCCATTCATAATCTTCATTTAATAGATCGTTAAATGCCTGATCCTCCAACCTGTCGAAGGCTAAACGCGACAATCCGCCGTTTCTCTGTAAGGACTAGATAATCGCTTTCCGGAAACAGAACCTCTTCTGTTTGATCCAATGCAGGCTGCGAGGTTTTGACTCCCGCATAATAGAAAACATTCCCTTTTTCCACAGCTATCGCGGCATAGCCATACGAACCTTCAGCAAGTGGACGAAGGAGCGCCATTTGCCCATTCTCAATGGCTCCTATGAAAAATGTCGTTTTTTGATTGGTAAATTGAGGGGAATGTGCGTTGCTCGATCCCTCTAAAGCCGTTTTATAACCAACCAAACGGAAGCTTTCTTTTCTTTCAACTCTAAAGTTACTCATTTCAATTTCCTCCTGCATATTTTTTGTTGATACATGAATAACGTAGCATACTAAATATGACAACAGTATGGCATACTTAGAGTTGAGGTGACTTTATGAAAATTGATCGTCTGATCGCCATGATCATGATTCTTTTGGAGAACGAGGTTATGAATGCAGGAGCACTTGCCAAAAAGCTAGAGGTAAGCAATAGAACCATTTATAGAGATATCGATACCTTAACGATGGCGGGACTGCCAATTTTCACCACTCAAGGAGTTGCAGGTGGAGTCGGTTTAATGAAGTCATATAAAATCGATAAAAAACTGTTCACGCTCAAGGATGTTCAAACACTGTCAACGAGTCTAGAAAGCTACAGACAGTTATACGATCATAAAGAAATCGTTAATGTTCTGGAAAAGCTAAACTGTATAAGACGTGAAGGCGGGCAATCTAAAAAAGAAAGCAGATACGCTATCGATTTATCCTTAAATCAAGGGAATCAATCCTTGCGTTCTCTTTTAAGCAGCATAGAAACCGCCCTAAGCAAAGAGCGATATATGGTTTTTGATTATATCGATAAGGACGGGAATGTTACCACCAGAAAAATAGAGCCGTATCAAGTTGTTTTTAAAGAAAGCAGTTGGTATTTGCAAGCTTTCTGCACCTTAAAAGAGGATTACCGAATATTTAAATTGGCTCGGATGAGCAGGCTTTATGTATTGCCAGAAACGTTTGTGCCCCGCGACTTTTCCCCCCTTGCAATGGAGGGATCAGATTGGATAAGCCGGGAATGGGTTCCAGTCACGATCCGAATTGCCTTATCTATAAAGGATAAAGTGATTGAAAGGTACGGCGAGGAGAACATTATTAGTGTAGAAGGGAATAGCTGTCTGGCTACTTTTCCAATTATCAATAATGAATCCGGTTATGATGTACTTTTGAGGTTTGGAGATAAATGCGAGATCATAGAGCCTTCTGATATTAGAGAAGCTTTTCAAAACTATATTCGAAGAATATTGGCGAATTACGAAGAACAATAAATCGGTGCCAGGAGGAAGAAAACAAGCTCTTCTGCCTCCTATTTATAGTTAGTTTGGTTCAATATACAACCGATGGTTTTTATTATCTTAAACACAGACGGTAAAGATACTGTTTTTGTCTTTATTTGCACCCTGACATATGGGGGCAGTAGTGTCAATATATATTCCTGCAATTGCAGACTTCGAACTGGCTCATGCTGAGAAGCATGAGCCAGATTGTTGTATGTACGTCCAGCATTGGCGTCATCTCTACGGTGAAAGTCCGGAATGGGGGCTGGCGAGCGCCTGCCATTAGCCAAAGGCAAGGGCGCCCGCCGTGAGGCGGGGTCTGAAGGAAGCCGGAGGCAAACGCACGGCTTGAGGTACACGAATCCAAATTGAGGCGTTCATGGTCGGATGAGTCTCCAACACAAGACGAAATCCATAGCCCAAAGACCAGCATGGGAACACGGCTTTGAATCAACTTCTCTTGCTCAGTTGCGCGCTGCGATGCGAGATATATCAGCAGCAGCAGCACTGAACATTTGATAAATTAAATATTGACAGTTAGGGTCAAAGTATATAAACTACTAAATGAAAGTTAATGTCATAATAAGAAAGGGTGCTTTCAGTATGAATTCGCAATATAAACAAAGATGGTGGGTACTGGCTTCACTTGCATTCGGAATTCTTGCGGTTGGACTGGACATGACGATTTTAAATTTGGCTTTGCCGATTTTGGCCGAAGATATGCACGCAACAAATGCCGAGCTTCAATGGTTTGCCGATGCATATAATCTTGTTTTTGCCGCGATGCTGCTTCCGATGGGGATGCTAGGGGATAGAATCGGGCGCAAGAGGATGCTTATTGCCGGATTGCTCATTTTTGGTGCAGCCTCCCTTGCGTGCGCGTATTCCACATTGCCATGGGAACTTATAACAGCGCGTGTCTTTCTCGGCTTAGGCGCTTCCATGCTTGTGCCATTGTCCATGGCGATTATTCCAGTGATATTTTCAGAAAAGGAAAGGCCGAAAGCAATTGCAATTTGGATGATGGCTAATGCGATTGGAATACCGTTTGGTCCTATTCTTGGAGGTTGGCTCCTTAACAACTATTGGTGGGGCTCGGTATTTATCATCAATATTCCACTGGTTATTTTATCGCTAATAGCAGTAACTTTCCTCTTGCCTGAATCTCGGAGCGAAGAACGCCGCGCTGTGGATTTTCCGGGGATGTTGCTTTCAAGCATAGGGTTGATCGGTTTAACGTATGGTGTTATTGAAGCGGGTGAAAGAGGCTGGAGCGATGCAGTAACATTAACGTCAGTTATTGCAGGCATACTTCTCTTATTCTGGTTTGTTGTATATCAGACTCGAACCACTCAACCATTGGTTGACCCTTCGTTATTCCGATCTCGAAGTTTTACAGGTGGAACCTTGATAGGCTCTATCATCTCTTTTGCTCTATTCGGCGTATTGTTCGCTTTGCCTCAATATCTTCGGGCCGTGTTAGAAGTAGACGCGCTAAGCGCCGGTTTGAGACTATTGCCGCTCGTTATCGGGCTAGTGATTGGATCGCCTATATCGGATGCTCTGCAGTCACGATTCGGAACCAGGACGGCAATTGTTCTTGGATCTTTACTGCTTGGAATTGGGTTGGCGATGGGTAGCGCTACAGATATCTCGACCGGATACGGATTTACTTCCATTTGGATTTCTGCAGTGGGACTTGGCATTGGATTTGCACTCCCGGCTGCGATGGATGTAGCTATCTCAGCACTTTCACCCGAGAGAAGCGGTGTGGGATCGGCACTTCTTATGGCCATCAGACAGGTTGGAGGAACGTTAGGAGTCGCAATTCTAGGGACTGTTCTGAGCGCTGGTTATCGAAATAATCTCAACCTGGATGAATGGCCCGCGGATGCTTTTGAAGTCGCGCAACGAAATGTATCTGCCGGTATGGCGGCCGCGCGTCAAATCGGTTCAGATTCGCTCGTTCATTCTGTTAAAACCTCTTTTGTCGGCGGCATGGGCAATATGTTCTGGGTATGTGTAGGAGCTGCGGTTGTTGGAATTGCTTTTACCTTCGGTCTTTTAAAAGCGCGCACGGTAGAGAGTAAACATTCCAGAACTAGTCTTTAAGTTAAGGAAAAGTTTGGTTGTACCTTATCAATGGCAGAAAGGGAGTGATCGCGTTGGAGCGCCAAAAGACGATAGCCATTCATATAAACAATGTTAATAAATCTTATGGTTCGAAACGCGGGTGACAGATTTAAATCAAGCCGTAAAATGAAACAAACGGTAAAGGGGCGGCAAAAACGGATTAACCAGAAGAACTATATCCTTGGCGTCGATTAGGAAAACGACACTTTCTTGGTCGGTAATCAGTGAAAGTTGATGGGTTATGAACTTGAGTGTAAGTTGACACTGACTCTAATTTAAGTGACAATATGCTTGAATCACATCGAGTTTAATTTGACTTTGTTAGGAGTGCAAAAGGATGTCTGAGGGTGCGAAACAAAAAGTCGGATTACGTGAGCGAAAAAAAGCGAAAACGATGGCCAATGTTCAGACGCATGCATTAAGGCTTTTTCGAGAAAATGGTTATCATGCGACAACGGTTGAACAAATTGCTGAAGCTGCGGAAATCTCACCGAGTACATTTTTTCGTTATTTTGCTACAAAAGAGGACGTGGTATTAACCGATAATTATGATCCTCTTCTCGTCGCTGCATTTGAAAATCAACCGTCAGAGTTGAATCCCTTACAAGCCGTTCGAAATGCCATGATTTCGGGAATTAACGAGATCACTGACGATGAGTGGGAAACAACACGTCAGCGAAATCAACTGATCATGGCGGTCCCGGAGCTACGCGCGGCAGCGCTGAACAACTTAACACAGATGATGCAGCTGTTAACACAGATTGTCGCCAAACGAGTAGGTAGTAATTCTGATGATCTAGCAGTACGAACCTTTGCCGGAGTGGTTGTTGGGGTAAATATATCGTTAATGGAATATAGTGCTGAGGCTACAAAATCAGAGTTTGCTAAATTATTGGATGAAGCTTTAGTAGTAGTGGAGAATGGCCTGCTGATATGATAATACTCGCCAAATAGCGGGGATGCCTAAACCGAATGGATTGTTGAATTAACCCTTTTTGAAAAAAACTAAGCTTATTCAGCCTGTTGAGGTTTCTCAACAGGCTGAATAGCCTTAAGTTCCAAGAACTTAAGGCTATTTCTCCATTATTCTATACTTTTTAATGATTCAATCATATTTATTTTGGTTACTTTTCTCCTAAGTAGTAAGTTAGATAGAATGGTAAGTAAGAATGCAAGAATAACAGATACCAACATTATAAAAATATTTAATTTATCTGGGATTTGTTGATGGGTACTAGACAGTGCCTTTACAATAATTGTATAAATATAGCCGCTTATCGGTAAAGCTACAATTACCGCAAATATGGTTAGTATGATGTTTTCAAAAAATATAAGTCTGTTTATTTTATGTTTTTGATAGCCTAATACCTTAAGTGTTGCAAGCTCACGATTCCTTTCATAAATGTTTATGGAAGATATCGTATATATGGCGCCAAAGGAGAGTAAGACGGCACAAATGATAAACATAATAAACATAAAACTGTTTTGTTTCAAAGTATATTGAGCTGCTTTCTTTAGATCCGTCTTATCTGCAATTGTATCTACATGATGATCTTGTTCAAAGAAGTTGCGAACGCTTATAAAATCTGTCGAGCTATTGGTTTCAACTAAAAGCGAGGTTGGACTGTAGTCTATGCCAAAGCTCTTTAAATAGGCTGGTGTGATATAAAACGACGGGTTCGTATACTGTGTAGATATTTTTAAAACCTTCATGTCCACAGATTTATTTTTAAGCTCTGGTGCCGTGAACTTTATTTTAATGATATCCCCTTCTACAATATGATAGTTGTCAGCGTAAGATTGGGGTACTAGCACACCATTATTTTCTAAAGATAGCCTATTGTCATTTTTGTCAAAGAAATGAATGAGATTGTTTTCTTTTTCCGTAACAACTAAAGTGGCATTTTCTTTTTCATTATCTTTGATGAATTCAACAGGAAAGGTGGATGTAAAATAACTTTTGTTAATACCGGAGGGTAGTTGTAACGTATCAGAAGATGTGCCCAACTTATAATCTACTCTTAAATCATACGTATAAACATCTTCAATTTGGTTAGCTATTTTGATCAAGGACGATTGAGTGCCCAAAGCCGTTATCAATAACACCGTGCTTACAACCACACCAATTGAGCTCGCTAAAGCTTTTTGTTTATTTAAAAATATATTTCTCAAAATGAGTTTGTAACTGTAGGAAATACGACTCCAAATACCTGGAACTCTTTCTATTAATAGCTTTTTCATCTTCTTTGGCGGTTTAGGACGCATAGCCTGAGCCGCACGTTCTTTTAATATGGTTCGGCCACTTAAGTAACAGGACAGGAGTCCAAAAGCACTAGAGAAAATGATGGAAGGAATGATCGAATACCAAGATAGTGAGAATGTAATGTCAGGTAGAGTGTAGGACCTTGCACTCGACGCAGTTACTAATGGAATAAATACGAGAGCGGCCATGGCACATCCTATGATTGAACCTACTATACCTACCAGCACAGGGTATCCCATGTAATGAAGCATGATGTTTCGGTTCTTTACACCCAGAGCCTTCATGATACCTACTTGATTTCGCTCAGAATCGATCGTCCTCGACATGGTAAGAAATAGGATGATAGCTGAGATCAAAAAGAGAACTAAAGGTATAACCTTACTCATCATACTATTATTATATATCGTTTGTTTTATTTGAGAATAACCGTAAGTCCGTTCCTTACTTGTTTGGTCTAAATAAGTAAGTTGTTTGGATTGTCCTTCAATTGATTTGCCTAATTTGTCAATATCGTAACCTTCTTTAGCATCAATCATGATTTCATTATAGTAAAAGCCGTCCAAGATTTCAGGTATTGTCTCTTCGGCAATATAAGCGACTCCGTCGGTTTTATGGTCTTGTGTGGGGTTCTTTTTTACATATTCAACATTCTCACCCAAGCCGCTAATTGTAAACGCAACCTCTCTTCCATTCGCATTGATACTGATTGTATCTCCAGTCTGATAATGATGTTCTTTTGCATAATGGGAATCTAAGAAGATCTCACCCTTTTTTGACGGGATATTGCCCTCAATCATAGTAGGCGTATTTATTTCGTTGTTTACAGGGATCGAATGAACTTTTAATGAAGCTTTATAATCTTCAAAAACTTGCGTGGTATCAAAGGTGTAACGTCCTTCTATTTTATTTATACCTTCAACTTCGCTTAAACCGGCCACATCATCCCTGGAAATTTGACTGTAATATACATTTAAGTCGCTTAAATTATGTTCTTTAAAGTAAGTCTCCGTATAAGCACTGTGCTTATTGCTATAACTATTCAGCCCCGAATAGAAAAAAGCTCCTACTGCGATAACCAAAGCTAAGGCAATAAATTGAACGATAGAGTGTTTAATATCCCTTAATAACTTCAAAAATAACTTCATCATTACCACTCGATCCCTTCAACATTCTGTTTGTCGTGATTCACCGTAACGCTTTCGATCATTCCGCTCTTCACCTTAATAATTTTATCCGCCATAGGAGCAATCGCGGTGTTATGTGTAACCAAAACGACGCACTTCTTCGTTTCTTTGTTCAAATCTTGAAGAAGCTTTAAAACAGCCTTACCTGTCACATAATCCAAAGCTCCGGTTGGTTCATCACACAGTAAAAGTAAGGGATTTTTTGCAACAGCTCTAGCTATAGCAACTCTTTGTTGTTCTCCTCCAGAGAGCTGGGAAGGGAAGTTTTTGATACGATTCGTTAATCCAACTTTATGTAAAATATCTTTAGCATCCAGATGGTTTTTACATACTTCAGTGGCAAATTCAACATTTTCTAGCGCGTTTAAATTCGGAATTAAGTTATAGAATTGAAAGACAAAGCCTACTTTCTCACCGCGATATTCTGTTAATTTTTTTTCGTTGAATCTTGTTATTTCTTGATCACCAACCAACACTTGACCTGAAGTAGGCGTATCCATACCGCCAAGAATGTTCAAAATCGTACTTTTACCCGCACCACTTGCACCCAAAATAACGACGAATTCTCCCTCTGATATGGATAAATCAACACCATCAAGGGCCTTGATTGGCACTTCTCCTATTTTGTATTCTTTCGTTACTTTTTTGAATTCGATTAACTTTTTCACTTATTACATCTCCTCGTATCGTATTTTTTGAAGCTTGGTTTGATGCGATTTCCAGTTTTCTAGAGAGATGGAAATAGTCAAACTGAATTTCTTTCTAGTATCTTGGACCTGGCCGTAGGACAATAGGATCAACAAGCTTCTTCTCAGGATATTTCTTCTCTTTGCGGGTTTAATGACAGTGATTAGGAAAGCCTGCTACCCAAGATCCACCACTCAATTTCTAACCGCTAGTTGCACCGCTGAACTGATGGGGGTAGCGCCCAAATTATCGTCATGTTCGGATATGAGTGCTGTTGACGAGGATACAGTAGGTGGTTCCGACGGGCACCCAGGTCTGAGATCAGCTTGATTAATACTTAGGAGGTAATCTTATATCGCAGATGCTGGTTGGGATTGACGTGGCACTCGCTCATTACTTGAAAGATCAATTAGAAGGCTATGAACCAAAGGTGAAAGTCCATATCTACGTCTTAAATGCAAGAAAAGTCGCACGTTTTTAAAAAGGGGATGACACTCTTCCCAAAAACGATCGCGTTGATACCTCGGTAATTGCAGACCACCTGCGTTTCGGACGACTGTCGCATATTACTGCCGCAACGATTGGGCGTGTCCCATGCATTGAACGTACAGCTTCTCGGTTTGCTGAATCTGTTCCCGTTGCAAGATCAGGCCTCCATTGATCACGTTATCGTAGTCTCTTATGTGTGTTGGCTGCCGACGGGCCGCAGTCGATCGAATTAGGCCGCGTTTCTCTTCAGTAAAGAAATCCCGAATGAGATCAACCCTACTGCGATCAGAATGCCGATCAGTCCGGACAACTTGCCGAACACGATAGGCGAAACCGGTGCCCCTGTTTACCTTCATTTTTGTTTTACCGTCTCTCCGTTTTTCCTCTTGTCTTCATGTTCTTATTGTAGGCGATTCCGCGATTCGAAAAACCGACCTGCGATGGTTTTTGCGACTGGACCTAGGTCGGGGAGGCGGTCGGTCTGAGGGGCGAGAAGCGTATCCCCGCCGCAAAATGCCCTTCGCTGAAGGCGGTTAGGGCGAGGGGCAGCGGCGGGAGGAGGTGGCATGTGGTGCAGAATTTGATGGATGATTTTATATTGACTCTGCTTACCCGACACATGTGGAGTGTCTAATATTGATAGTACTGAAAGAATAGATGAGATGTGACAGTATGGCTCGAGTACATTAATATTAAATTGTTTTTTTTGTGGTATGTTATTATGTTAGAAAACAGTTAAGCCTATTTGAAGGGGAAGGTTAAATAACGTATTAGAGAGGAAGTGTAAGTATGATGCTAGCTCCGGATAAAAATAAGCTTTATCCAAATGAAAATATTAGAACAGTTTGTTACATTAAAAATTTACCAAGTAGACCAAACGTTGAGATTGGCGATTATACATATTACAGTGACAATACAACCTCACCAGAGAATTTCTATGACAATATTCAGCATCATTATGACTTTTTAGGTGATAAGCTGATTATCGGTAAGTTCTGCGCCATGGCTGAAGGGGTTACTTTTATTATGAATGGTGCTAATCATCAGATGGATGGTTTTACAACATATCCCTTCAATATTTTTGCTGGAGGCTGGGAAAAGGTCACTCCAACGAAAGAACAATTGCCTTTCAAAGGCGATACTTTGATTGGTAATGATGTATGGCTGGGACAACATGTCACGATTATGCCGGGGGTAAAAGTTGGCGACGGTGCAATTGTTGCTGCGAACTCAACTGTTGTGAAAAACGTTGAACCATATACAATTGTTGGCGGCAATCCTGCAAATGCTATTAAGAAGCGTTTCAGTGATGAGACGATTAAATTATTGTTGGAGCTTCAATGGTGGAACTGGGATGAGAAAAAGATATTTGAAAATCTTGAGCAATTAGTTTCGAGTAACGATATTGCCACATTAAAGAAGCTATTGAATGAGGGATAATATAATTAATAGCAGGTCAGGCTCCTGCAAATGGGCTTATTTTTTATATCCCATTGACCGTTTCAACACATGTGGAGTGTTGCTCACTGTTGGTGAAGCAGGGTACTTAAATAGGGGATGTATTAGCGGAAATAGTAAAGGAGGGCGGCGAACCCCTCTTTTTGTTATTAAGTCCGCTATGATACTATTTTAATTCTTGAACTAAAATATGTACCCATTAGGTATAGTGAGGTCACGTGATTTTTTGCTAACGTTCCTCTTTACCCATTTGATACATCGATATATGGAAATTTAGGATTTTTTCTTTTCTTTTTGTTGCGCTTAATTAAATCTATAATAACAACCAGAATCAATAAAATAACAGATTGCAACAAAGGCTTAACATAGTTTGATTCATCGTAGATAAAGCAAGCTGCTTCTTCAACGCTCTTGTCATTCGGCGATAGCCATAGTAGGGATTGCCGTTTGATGTTAATCTTTGGATGATCCCTTTCGGCCATGGCTTTACGTGCTTGGTCTGCTCTTCCTCCAAGACCTCCAGCACTACTTTAGTTTTAAACTCTGGGGTATATCGGTCCGTTTTTCCATGGCATTATTATAACTTATTTATCACGCTCCCGTGTCTCAACCTATGGGAGCATTATAATCTACCTCCTTGAACTTTGTTTTTTTCTTATGTTTTTTCTCTGAAAGAAACAGACCCGCCAGCGTTAGGAGTGTACCAAGCAGAGCTGCTCCTGTAATAGTTTCATGCAAGAACAAATATGAGGCCGCAATGGTGATGACCGGTACCAAATAAATATAGGCGCTTGTTTTGATCGCCCCCAAGACGCCCACACACCAGTTCCATGTAACAAAGCACAATGCCGAGGCTCCCAACCCAAGAAATAAAATATTCAGCAGATTGACAGGCTCCGCAAACCGCTCAAGACCCAAATGAGAATCTGACAGTAGCAGTGGCGGGAGCATGAAAAGCAGACCATAGAAAAATACCCGCCGGGTGCAGCCGATGTTATGATAACCAAGCCCGCTGATCTTGCGCATCAGAATGGAATACGTCGCCCAAAATATGCAGGCCAGAACAGCGAGAATATCCCCTTTGGGATTGAGTCTCAAAATATAGCTTCCGTTAAAGGCAATCAATACAATTCCCAGCATGGCTACCGCAAAGCCCGCAAAAAACAGCGGCTGCAGGGATTCACCCTTCAAAAAGAAATGAGCCATTACCGCCGTGAAAAATGGTGCGACGGAAGCGATAATCCCCACATTGGAGGCGAGTGTATATATAGGTAAGGGCGATCTGCAAATCTGCGTCATAACTGACGGTTCTTTTTTCGTTTGGCACTTAACATTCCTCCTTCTATTGGTATGATTGTAAGGATGCCATAAGGAGAAATAAAATGATTGGATGATATTGCTCAATCAAAGTAAATCCGTAAAACTATTATTATTATATTGAGAAGTATCTCTTAGGCTGTTGAATTAGGTCAACCAGAGATTTCTGGTTGGCCTATTCTTTAGGTGTATTAAAATGGAAGTATCCGGGAGAACAGCCGTCGTTCTGGTCTTCTTTTCTGTTCCTATTTTGTGGATAGGGAGTGTGGGAGAAGGGAGATAGTGGACCCTAACGAGCCTGATTCACGATTTGTTGAAAAGACGCTTCAAAGGCGGAGATGATGAGCTATAATGCGACTACACCCTAAGACAAGCCTGACCGGGAAACGTTGCATGCGCTGGTGCGACGCAGCAATGTTCACGAAGGCGGAAGGGACGCAATGTGGTGCTTTTACTTTATTGAGTACCGATTATTTATCTAAAAAAGGAATATACAGATTATGTTATAAATATAAGGATAATATAACAAGACTACTAAATAAGGTTTATGAAAGGAGAAATCATGGAAGGAAAAAAAATCACGTATGAGTCCATCGATGATTATATTTCACAATTTCCTCCTGAGGTTCAGGCAATACTTAAAACATTAAGAAAAGTTATTAAAGAGTCGGCACCAGACGCAAAGGAAAAGATAAGCTATCAAATGCCTACTTTTGTGCTGCATGGAAATCTGGTGCATTTTGCCGCTTATAAAAATCATATTGGATTTTATCCAACCCCCAGCGGGATTCATGCATTTAAAGATGAATTAGCTGAATATAAAGGGGCAAAAGGGTCCATACAATTTCCTATAGACAAGCCGCTGCCTTATGAATTAATAAACAAAATCGTTCAATTTAGAGTTGCTGAGAATATAGAAAAAGCTGAAGGGAAATTAAAAAAGAAGAAAGGAGCAGTTATATGAATTTTAATATGAAAGAAGCTATTGAGGTTCTGGAGCGTATACCACAAACATTGGGGTAATTTTTATCTGATGTATCTAATGGATGGTTGCAATGCAATGAAGGCGAAGGAACCTGGAACGTCTCTGAAGTGATTGAGCACCTCATAGAGGGAGAGAAAAATAATTGGATACCAAGGTTAGAATTTATTCTTCAGGAAGGCGAAAGTAAACCATTTCCCCCATTTGATCGTTATTCTCACTTAAATGAAAGGTCTGAAAGATCGATTGAACAAAAGTTGCTTGAATTTAAAACGATTCGAACACTGAATACAACCAAACTTATGGATCTTATTGAACCTGAATTACATCTTGAATTGACTGGCTCACACCCTGCGTTCGGTGTAGTGAAGTTAAGAGAATTGCTTTCTACGTGGGTTGTTCATGATTTAACGCACATTGCTCAAATCGTACGGGTAATGGCTGAGAGATACAGGGCGGACGTTGGAAGAATTCTCGTCGGACAACGAGCGTTGTGCGAACGAGCTGGCTGCGGAAGCGGTCGCCAGCATTCAATATATATTGTCCGACGTGCTTCAGCTGCCTGCCGCAAGGTACAGCTGCGGAACAGGACATTGGGCGAAATCGTGACCTCGATTGCGGCCGAAGGACTTTATGTGAAGTCGTTGGAAGAACTGCCGAATCTCTCATCCGACGTATTCGACAAAGGCATACCGAAATCCTATATCACCGTGGCGGATAAGCTGTAGCGCTGAAAGCGCATAGGCGCCCGTCGCGCTGAATCCCTTCAAGGGACAAGACCGGCCCGGCAAGCTGCCGGGCCTTGTCGTGTTACAGCAAAGCGATAGCAAGCAAGGTGAACAAGCTCAGCGTTAAGATTTCGTCGTTGAAGCTAGGGAAGAAGGCGGATGTCTTCACCCCCCCGCCTCTTGCTTCGGGACGCAAGTAGACATTTTCTCTGTCTACATTCACTATCGTTCCTGCATATTCTTTGCGGTCTACCGTCAGGATGCGGACTTTTTTGTTCATGCAATACAAGCAATTATAATATGCTTCCATTCGTATTCTCCTCCTTTATCATTACCTTATGATGCGCTTCTTGGTGAGACACGGCGAATATACATCCCCGCCTCGGGGAATTTGTCTTCGTTGGAACGTGCTGGATGCGAGGAAGGGAGGAACAGCACGGCAAGCCACTCCGAAGGATGCCATGCATGCAATATGGCGGCGGATATGATTAATGTCGTTAAATATAAATGGAATGGTTCTGCAACGTTATTGATTCGGGTGCGCAACAAAGTCGGAGATGCATTGAGCATCGGTTTAGTATCATGGTTGACAATCGATGGTAATATCGAGAGTAAGATCTGCACGAGGTGAAGCCATGGACAACACTCTCTTTACAGTGGAAAAGCTGTTGCAATTACAGCTGTTTCGCAATGCGGAAATAATCAAGAAGTACCGCAGGAAGCCATCCATAAAAGCAATCTATATGGCATTCCTCTGTTCGATATCCCGCTCGAAGTTCCCTTCATGGACATGACGAGAGTCATCATGGACAATATCCTGCATCGTCAAGCCCACATGCTTCAAGAAGCGCACGAAGTGAACCAGCAATTCATGAATTTGGTGTTGAACAGGAGAATGAACGAGCTCGTAATTCTGCTCGGACAGCTTCTTCACTGCGAAGCGGCTGTCTTGAATCAGGAGGGGGAAATTGAGAGCAGTACGGCTGGGTTCTCCCGAACGGAGACGGCGGAAAAGAGAAGCGTGCGTGTAGGAAACCGCATATCTCGTATGCTGCGTGCAATGGAGCGATTGAAAGTCTAGGCAAAGCTCTAGCCGTGGAATTAGCTCCCGTGCGCGTTAACGTGACTTCGCCAGGCACGATCAAAACTTCCTTCCAATGGGAGGGCGTTCCGGAAGAAAAGCGGGCTGAAGCTTATGAGGCATACAACAAAATGTGTTTGCTCGAACGAGTGGGCGAGGCGGATGAGGTTGCGCACTCAGTCATCTATTTGATGACTAACCGGTATACGACGGGAAGCACGCTCTTCCCCGATGGCGGCTATATTATGAGATAGGAGCTAACAACTCAATTATCCAGTAGTACGCAGAATAAGGCTCCATTGGCAGGAGCCTTATTAACTTTTGCAGTATATCTATGGGTAAGCGTTACCAGCGCCAAAAACACCGTTGGTGGAAGATAAATTTTTAACTTTAATATGTGCTCCTGTAACACCATTCAATCCAAGGTTGATTTTTTCATTATACCAACTTCCTTTTTTGTCATAGTTCCCTTGAATAATCTTTTCTCCTTTAACGTCATCCGAGAACCAACCTTTTATAACAACCTGATATGCAACCGAAGCATCGGTTGAAGTGGTAGTGTCTTGCCAGCCCTTTATAGTAACAGATTTGTTGTTTGTATCAAATGATGATGTACTATATGAGGTTGTATTGCAAGGTTTATTAGGACAATCAACTTTTGTTAGCGAAAAATCATAATATGGTGCGTTTGATGCAAAAATAGTAGATGTCCCTACAATAAGCGCTGTTACCACGGTTAGTCCAAATATCAATTTTTTGGCTTTCAGAACCATTAAGTCCATCTCCTTTTGTTATTCTTTTGTTTCCACCCCAGCAACAAGTAGCTTCCATTTACCGTCTTCTTTTATAACAGGTAATTGTATTATCTCAGATTCTTTGTTGCTTTTTCTATCCAACTCAATTGAAACACTCATTGTATTGTTATTAATTTTCTGAATGTTGATCATACTTGCGTTTGAAAAAGGATCGTTAGAGAACATAGTAAAATATTGAGACCTTTGTTGGGCAGGTGAGTCAAAACGTGTATCCTTTACCCATTTCATTATTTCATCAACGTTCTTACTTTCAATTGCTTCAATGTAGTTCTCAACAGTATTTTTAGCTTCTTGAATGTCTGGGATCGATGCCTTTGAAACAGAGGACATAGAGACCGATAAAATAATTGCAAGAGTGGTAAGGCCTAAAGTAATTTTGAGAGATTTGTTCATTTTCATAACTCTTTCTTTTATTTGGTAATATAGTAACATGGTTGTATATGATAATCAATGGAATTTATGCTATTATTTCTTAAAGGAGGTTATTGTTGTGGTTCATTTTGGATCGACAAATGTTAAGAAAGATGATGTTAAAGATTCTCATAGCTTTTCCATTGAAAAGTTAACTATTGATAATTCAATTTTAATATCTGCAATTCGAAGTTCTAGGCAACCTGATATGAATGATGAAAATGATATCAATTTGTTATTTGAAGCCATATGTACAGAATTAGAAGAAGAGGGGGGGACAGTCTACGATATTGTTGAGATTCATGTACATATAAACGATTCTGTAAAAAGAGATTTTTTAAAAAAATACTATGAGTTCTTTGTGGAGAAAGTTCCGAGACTAGTTTTGATGACTAGCGAGAAACAGGGGATTTCACAAGTAAGGGTAGCAGCACATCACGGTAGAAGAAGTCCCAGAATAAAAACAAACATTAAGGAAGTTGCAAAACTTCTGGTCATAAGCAGCTTGCTCGGAATTGCCATCGGAGCAGTATTGCTAGGGGGAATTTACTATCTTCTCCTGAGATATGATTGAAAACAGTTAGAACCCAACCTGATTTATAGCTGCTCTTCATGTGGAATAAAAGGCCTTTTATTCCATGCTCCTTATGACTATTCTCCCCTTTGATCAGAAAGGATAACGTCGAGGATGAGGCCAAATAACGTGTGGTATGGTTACCGTGCCCTGGAGTGCTACTATACATGGTGTGGCGACAGTTCACTCGTATCATTCAGCGCTGTCACTAAGGTGCAGGGGCTCTCTGACGGAAGGGGAGAATGGAGCAACGGAGCGGACGAGGCCGAGCAGCTTCCATTCGGCGTGAAAAACGTGTAACGTTACTGCACTGCTGTTGCGACATTTCATAAAAGCACCCCATATGACAATAATGGCTTCTATGCTGTAATCCACCCGACATTGACGCCAGACCGTGCCCAATCCTCCGGCATCGGCGCATTGCATATAACGGCGGTGACTTTGTCCAGTTCGCAGATGCGGAAAAATTGCGTTTCCCCAGCTTCGATCGGTCTCCTAGCACGTACGCTTGGTCCGATTGTTGAATCATTAAGTTCGAGCATATCGATTTTTCCATGTCGTAATCGCTAATACCAGACGGCGTCATCCCGCCGCAGGAGATGAACGCTTTATCGAAGTGGAATCGCGCAAGCAATTCGCACGTCAAAGCGCCCGCTATCGATTTCTGTTCCGGATGTGTCACGCCTCCCAGCATAATCACTTTACTATCGAACCATTTGGCTTCCAGCCGTTCATTGAGCAGTTCTGCTGCAGGAATTGAATTCGTGACAATCGTTACACGAACGACGCCGCGGATTGCCCGGGCGAGCTCGACGGTCGTCGTGCCGACATCGATGACGATGGTATCGCCGTCTTGAATGAGCGTGGCGGCAGCTTCCCCTATTGCCGTCTTCGCCGTGTGTTCTATGGTGCTCTTCTTTTCGAAGCGGGGCTCCATCTTTACATGTGAATAGGCAACGGCACCGCCGTACACCCGCTTCAGCATTTGCTTCGCTTCCAACTCGTCCAAGTCACGGCGGATCGTCTCCTGCGTGACAGTTAACGCAGTGGCGAGGGACGCCACCTGAATTTTCCCATATCGTTGCAGCTGTTCTAAAATATGCTGTCTACGTTCATCAGGCAGTAGCATCATGAAGCGGAATCACGTCCTTCGGATGTAAATAGACGGTGGTAGAATCGCCGACGTTGGCCCAATCCGAAGCCCGGTGAATTTGGTCGACGACGACGTGTTGGCCCTGCACGTTCAATTCCATGCGCGTAATGTTGCCGAGCATCGTCACGCTGCTGACCGTGCCTGTGACGGCTATTCCGCCTTCAAGCGGCTGCGCGCAGAACGTTTCCGGACGAATCGCATATAACTTGCTGCCTGTATGCTCAACCTGCGGCGCGATGCGGCCGAGCGCTTCGGCGCTCCATACGTTATAGCTCCCGATGAAGCGCGCAACGAACTCGTTGCGAGGCTGCGTATATATGTCATGCGGAGCGCCATGTTGGGCGATATGTCCGGCATTCATAATGTAAATATGATCGCTTACCGCCATCGCTTCCTCTTGATCGTGCGTCACGAGCACGGTCGTCATATTCAATTCCCGCTGAATGGAGCGCAGCTGTTGCTGCAGGTTTTTGCGAATTTGCGCATCTAAGGCGCTGAGCGGTTCGTCAAGCAGCAGCACCTTCGGCTTCGTCACAAGCGAGCGGGCGAGCGCGACACGCTGTTGTTGGCCGCCTGACAGTTCGCGCGGAAATGCTCTTTCTTTGCCTTGCAGACCGGTGAGCTCGATCATCTCGCCGACTGCACGGCGGATGTCATCACGCGGCATCTTTTTCATTTCCAACCCGAAAGCGATATTATCGGTTACCGTCAAGTTCGGGAACAGCGCGTACGATTGAAATACCATGCCGATTTCCCGGCCTTTCGGCTCAATCGGGGTGACGTCCTTGCCGTCGATATGAATGGTGCCGCTGTCGAGTGCCGTCAAGCCGGATAAGATACGGAGCAGCGTACTTTTGCCGCAACCGCTGGGGCCGAGCAGGGTGACCAATTCCCCTTTTTTTATTTGCATATCGATGCTGTCGAGCACCTTCTGTTCTTGGAACGCCTTGCTTACTTGATTCATCTGCACGTAGCTCATTATGAAGCCTCCTTGCTCATCATCGCTTTAGTTGTAGGGATAGCAGCTTCAGCCACCGCAGCGCTTGGTTCCTTGTTCGGCTTGGATGTGCGTCCTGTCAGCTTCACAATCCATGCGCTGAGAATGGCCATGAGGATGAAGTATGTTACGGTAATGGCGCTTGCGATATGTCCGCTCGTATTCAATTTGGCGTATAAGTACAGCTGCATCGTTTCGAAGCGGCCACCGACAAGAATGTTGATGAGCACGAACTCGCCGAACAAGATGGAGAAGGAGAGCAGCGCCGACACGAGAATCCCTGGCATAATATTCGGAATGATAACGCGAATGAAAGCTTGCATGCGGCTCGCGCCGAGCAGTTCGGCAGCTTCCATCAGCGAGCCTGCCTGTACGGCACGCAAGCTGTTGCGTGTGCCTTGGTACATGAACGGAAGCATGCCGATGACATATGCGCCGAAGACGATGATAATCATCGAGAAGCCTTTGCCTGAGTAGGCCCGAATCAATCCGACCGCCATAATGACGCCTGGCACGGCGTAGGTGAGCATGGCAAGCGTTTGCACCCAGCGCTCCAGCTTCGGAGCATACAGCGAAATGGCGAATGTAGCCGGAACGATGACGACAACGGCGGCAATTGTAGCCGCACTGCTTAGCAGCAGCGAGCGTCCGAACGCCTGAATGAATCGTGTATCGCGGAACAGCTCGCCGAACCACTGCAGCGTCAGGCCTTCTGGCAATATCGTCTTGTTCCACGACGTGGCTAGCGAGTAGAGCAGGGTGGCGATAATGGGAATGAACAAGTAGATGAGCACTGCAGCAAAAGCAACCATCGGCAGCGAACGAGTCAATCGTGTCATAGCAGATCCCTCCGAACTTTACGCGTCAGCCATTCATTGACGAGCATGGCGGCCAGCAGCGTTAAGCCAAGCAGCACGCCTAAGGCGCTGCCCAACTCTGGACGAGCGAATATATCACCCGATACGAGCGCGCCGATGCGCACCGGCACGAGATTGTAGTTGCTGCCCGTCAACGCGTAAGCAGAAGCGTAGGCGCCCATCGCATTGGCGAACAAGATGCTGAACGTGCCTGCGATCCCTGGCAGCAATATCGGCAGTCCGATGCGTCTCCAGAATTGAAAAGGAGATGCGCCGAGCAGCGACGCGGCTTCTTTCCAATTATCCTGGATAGCGTAGTACATCGGGTACAGCAGCATAATTGCGAGCGGAAGCTGGAAGTACACGTAAATGACGGTCAGCCCCGACCACGAATACAAATCGAACGCCGCCGACATATCAATGCCGAATTGACGGAACAGCAAGGTGAACAAGCCGCTGTTGCCGAGCAGCACGATGAAGGCGAATGCTAGTGGAATGCCTGCGAAGTTCGAGGTCAAGTTCGTAATGACGAGCACGCGTTCCTGAATGTGCTTCGGGAAGCGGGTAATGGCGTACGTCGCGAACACTGCAGCTGCAATGCCAATTAAGCTCGACAATAAGGAAATGAGAATGCTGTTCTCGAATGCTTTCAAGTAATATGGATTCGTGAATATTTCTGTATATTGCGTCAACGTGAACGCGCCGCCGCCGTCTGGCTGGAAGCTTCCCGAGATCATCGTGAAGAGCGGAACGAACATGAATAACGCCACAAAAATGAATAACGGGATCACCGTGATGTACAGCATGCTGTTAAACCGTTTCATATACGTACTCCTTTCGGCTGTCGTCTGTCATGTGAACAAAAAGCGTCCCCTTACGGAGACGCCGATGAATGCTCCAACATGATAAAGATAAGCTTCTTATCGGACATGGATGAGCACCTGTTCTTGCCACAGCTGTGGAAGTTTTTTCGCCGTTTCTTCCCATGCTTTTAAATCTTTGACTGGCTTCGCATTTTTGTACATATCATCCGGAAGCAGCATTGCCTTGGCGTCGTCAGCCAGCTTCGCGTTCGCGCGGATTGGACGCGCATACCCGCGTGCCAAGTTCGATTGACCTTCATCGGACAAAATATGTTCGCGTGCCAGCATCGCAGCGTGTGGATGCTTCGCATATTTGTTGATGACGGTTGCGTAACCGCTAATGACCGAAGCTTCTTCCGGGATTACGACGTCGAAGCGGTTCTTGCCGATTTTGTCACGGTAGCCGAGCGCATTGAAATCCCAGAGGAAGCCGACTTCGACTTCACCCTTCTCCAGGTTCGCCAATCCGGCATCATTGGAAGCAAGGCGCTTGTTCTTCGCCAGTTCTGCGAAGAAATCGATGCCCGGTTGAATGTTCGTTTCGTCACCGCCGAAAGCATAAGCGGCAGCCAAGACGGCGAATTGCGCTTGGTTCGCCTTCATGACGTCGCCGACAGCGACTTTAAAGGTGCCGGTTTTAATGTCATCCCACGTTTTCGGCGGGTTCTTCACTTTGTTCTTATCTGTAATGAGGGACAGTGTGCCGGTATAGCCGAGCAGCCAGTGGCCTTCATCGTCTTTGGCCCAATTCGGAATGTCATTCCAGTACGAGGTTTTGTACGGGAGTGTCAGTCCTTTTTGCTGTGCCAGCGGACCGAACGCAATGCCGACATCTCCGATATCTGCGGTTGCATCATCTTGTTCCGATTCGAACTTCGCAAGCTCTTCGGCACTGGACATGTCTGTATCTGTATGTTTCAAGCCATATTTCGTTCCTAAATCGTTCCACGTTTGCACCCAGTTGGCCCAAGTGTCCGGCATGCCGACCGAATTGACTTCACCTTCTTGTTTTGCCTTTTCAACAATTTGATCCAAGGTCAGGTTGGAAGCATCGACTGCCTGGTTCGCAGCTTGTCCGGAAGAGCAGCCTGCGAGCAATAATGCGGAAGCAAGCACGGCTGCTGTCCATTTCATGAAACGATGTGTACGCATGTTCATGACTCCTTTTTCATTTAGTTTTCACTTTGTTTTTCATCCTTTTACGTGTCTAATCATAGATGAACAAAGTTAAACCAACATCAAGCGGAATATAATTTATTGTAAAGGGGGCGGTTATAGTTTGTGTCATGTGCAATTTAGTTCAGGATTAGTTAAACTAAATCTACAAGTTTGCCAATGAATAAGAAGCTGGTGAGAAGATGGAAGATATTCAAGTCCTTATAGCCGATGATGAAAAAGAAATTCGCGAGCTGTTGAAAACGTATTTAGAAAGAGAAATGTACAAGGTCGATATGGCGGTAAATGGAGAGGAAGCCCTTCGTCTATTTGATACGAATAAATATAACTTAATTATATTGGATCTGATGATGCCCAAGATCGATGGCATTGAGGTATGCAGAACACTTCGCAATAAAACCAATGTTCCGATCCTTATGCTCACAGCTAAGGACCAAGAGATTGATAAAATCTTAGGGCTGGGCATCGGGGCGGATGATTATATTACGAAGCCTTTTAGCGTTAATGAATTGGTTGCCAGAATCAAGGCTCATCTGAGGCGGTTTTTAATATTAGGCAGCGAGAGAAGTATAGGCAGTGCTCATGAGGACACGCTGATCCGGTACAAAGGCTTAACGATCGATTCGAAAAAGTATACTGTGACCAGAGCCGGAGAAGAGATTTTATTAACGGCAAAAGAATTTGAACTGCTAAAGTTTTTTGCTTCCCATCCGGAACAAGTATTTACGAAGATCCAAATCTTTCGCCAGGTGTGGGACAGCGAATACTTGGAAGATGACAATACCGTGATGGTGCATATCCGCAAGCTCAGAAAAAAAATCGAAGAAGACCCATCCGATCCGAAGTTGATCCAGACCTTGTGGGGAATCGGTTATAAGTTTGTAGGTGAGAAAGATGAAGCATGACAAGAGCATCTTTCTCCTCGTTGCGCAATTAGTAATCATGATAGCTCTTGTCATCATGGATGTCATGAATCAGCCCCATGGAATATTTCGTGGGGTTTTATTTACTGCGCTTTTTGTAATAACGGCAACCCTATTATCCATGAGGTTCCAATTCATGACGAAAGTAAAGGGCGCGGTTACAGCATTGAAACGTGCCATTGCTGGGAATGTGAACACCAGACTATTGGCGAATGACGAGCCTTTATTTAATGAGGTTATTTTCTCTATCAATGAGTTGATCGAGCAGTTAGACAAAGTCCAAGTCCAGACGATCAAATCCGAGGCGGCAAGAAAGAGTCTGTTGTCTAATATTTCCCATGATATTCGGACACCCCTCACATCGATTATCGGATATGTGGATGCCCTCAAGGATGATATCGCTGCTTCGAGAGAAGAAAGACAAGAATATGTTGGCATCATCTCCAAGAAGGCTAGCGCCTTAAAGGATTTGATTGATGAAATATTCCATTTGGCGAAGCTGGATGCAGATGAAGTTCCATTGCAGCCGGAAGTGCTTGATTTTGCGGAGATTACGCGGGAAGCAGTGATTGAATTTTTGCCTGAGCTGACTAAAGTCAATATGGAGCTTAACGCATCCATCCCCGAAGAGAAATGCTTGGTCACGGCAGATCGGCTAAGCTTGCTGCGAATAATAAACAATATCATAAAAAATGCGGTGCAGTATGGAAAAGATGGACGAGTATTGGGCATTGAACTGACAGAACACACGACAGTGTATCAACTGAGCATATGGGACAAGGGGGCAGGAATTCCGGAAGACGAATTGACCAAGGTATTCGAACGAATGTATCGTACCGATCGCTCAAGGAATCCTTTGTACGGCGGAAGCGGTCTGGGTCTTGCCATCGCAAAAGCGCTTGTCGAGAAAAACGGAGGGAGAATAGGGGCGGAAAGCGATCCGGGAGTGAAAACGTCGTTTAGCTTCACTATCCCTAAACAATTGTAAGAGAATATCCCAATGTCTCCTTATGAACGGGTCATGTTAAGAATTAATTAAGAACTGGTTAAGAGGCATTTAAAATCGCCTGCTTATCATGTAGTTATGAGCCGATGTAAAAGTCATGAAAAAGCAGGAGGTGCAGCATGAGCGCAATTATAAAAACGACCCATTTAACGAAAGCATATGGTACGCAGAAGGCCGTGGACAACCTTCACATGACCGTGGAGCAGGGGCAGATTTACGGCTTTCTTGGACAGAATGGCGCAGGCAAAACGACGACCATTCGCATGTTGCTAGGCTTAATCAAACCGACCCAAGGGCAGATCGAAATATTCGGAGAAAATATGCTAACCAAGCAAAAAGAGATTTTAAGGAGAGTGGGTTCCATTGTCGAGTTTTCAGGTTTTTATGAAAACCTGACGGCCCGGGAAAATCTGCTCATTAATGCCAAGCTCATGGGCGTCCATAAAAAAAATGCAATCGAAGAAGCTCTAGAAATCGTTGGGCTGCAGAATGAACCTGCCAAGTTAGTCGGCAAATATTCCTTGGGGATGAAGCAGAGACTGGGAATCGCCCGCGCTATTCTTCATCACCCGGAGCTGTTAATACTAGATGAGCCTACTAATGGCTTGGATCCGATCGGCATCAAGGAAATACGCAAACTCATCACATCTCTGGCCGAAGAAAGAAAGATAACGATTCTCATTTCGAGCCATATTTTATCCGAAGTCGAGCAGTTGGCCGATCAGATCGGGATTATTCATCAAGGGAAGCTGCTTGAAGAAATCTCTTTTGCGGAGCTGCGGACAAGGAACCGTAAATTTCTTGAGTTTCAAGTATCCAACGATAACAAAGCAGCAATGCTTCTGGAGCAGCATTTCGATATTTTTGACTATGAGGTTCATGACGATGGAAAAATCCGCGTGTACTCGCACATTGGCCAGCAAGGCAAGATTAACAAAATGCTCGTGGAGCATGACATCGAAGTATCAAGGATTGCGCTAAGTGAGGACAGATTGGAAGATTACTTCATCAAATTAATAGGAGGCGGGACGATTGGTTAATTTGGTGTATACAGAGCTTCTCAAGCTTAAGCGAGCCAAGATGTTCATGGTCAGCCTTATTGGAGCGGCAGCGGCCCCGTTAATGGTCTTTATCGGATATTTAGATTACAAAGCGAAAAAGCCCGATATGCCTGTTCTATTTAGCGAGGCATTTTCCCAGACCAATTTGTATGTGCTTCTTCTAATTGGAACACTGCTATATGGAGTCATTACGGCTTATCTGTTTAACCGTGAGTATGTGGAAGACACATTGAAAAATATGTTAACCATCCCTGTGTCAAAAATGAGCCTTATTGCAAGCAAGCTGGTGTTGCTATTCATTTGGATACTGGTATTAACTTTGGTGGCTTGGGGACTGACTTTCATTTTGGGATGGATAGGACAGTATGAAGGCTTGAATGCTGCCGTATTGTTACAATCACTGAAACAATTTCTCATCGGAGGCAGCCTGCTGTTTCTCTTGTCGACCCCAACTATATTTGTCACCTTTCTGTTCAAAAACTATGTTCCAACCATTATTTTTACGGCTGTTATTACGATGGGCAACGTGGCGCTTGCCAATCGGGAATATAAGGCTTTATATCCGTGGTCAGCCGTACATGTTATCGCGGACAACGGCTTTGTTCCCGAATATCCCCCGTTGTATTCGTATGCGGCGATTATTGCTACCGCTATCATTGGACTTATAGCAACCATTGTTTACTTTAAAAAGGCGGATATTCATTGAAGTTGATATCAGGGTAGTTCAATCATGAATTAGAAATGCGGGAGGAATTTTATAAGTGTCTTTTTCTCAGTATCATATAGATGTCTTTCGAGCGATTAATGATTTAGGCAAGCAGTTTGCTTCCCTTAACCCGGTGGCCGTCTTTGTGGCGGAATATATGCTGTATTTTTTAGTCTTGGGTATGCTTATATATTGGTTCACCCGCACGGGTAAAAACAGAATGATGGTCATACAAGCTGGGCTTGCCTTTGTTCTTGCTGAAATTCTCGGGAAAATGGCTGGTCAACTCTACACCCATCATCAGCCATTTGCGGAGCTGCCGCACGTCAACAAGCTGATTGAACATGCTATCGATAATTCATTTCCGAGTGACCATACGATTCTGTTTTTTTCAATCTGTGTGTCATTCTGGCTCGTTCGTAAAAAGGAAGGGTGGCTGTGGCTTGGGCTTGCATGCTGTGTAGCCGTCTCCCGGATTTGGGTAGGGGTCCATTATCCTGTAGATGTCGCTGCAGGAGCTATGTTAGGCATCGTTTCGGCCTTGTTCATATACTGGTCGGCGCCTAAGCTCGCACTCATCAAGCGATTGCTTGCTCTGTATGAAAAGGCGGAACAGCGCGTCCTGCCTGTGAACAACAAGTCCGATAGCTTTTGATAAGTTCATTTGGGCCTTGGAAAGAAGTGAGCACCCTTTGCTAATTCGTACACCGCTTTGGGCCGCTCTGGACAAAGGAATCAGCATATAATCACATTATTGGGGGAACCTATTTTCAATCCATAAATATGATTGAGGAGAGAACGGCCCCAATGGACAATGATAAGAATAAAACAAAAATATCCTCGATGAATGACAACAATTTGCCTATTGAGAATGACAACCACACGATCGAGAAATACTTGCATCATTCGTTCAAGCATACTCAAGACCTCACCGTTCAACGAATAGAGGAAAACGGCACGTCTGTCCTAATTGCTTATCTAGATACAATCGCCGATCATAATAAATTGCAACGGATCGTATTTCAGACCTTTTTAAAAATGCCGCTTAATGAAATAAACACCGGAAAGCAAACATGTGTAAATTATAAGGTATTGCGGGAAATGGCTGAGGCAAAGGAAGAGCTCCTTAAGGGTTCCTGTATCATTAGCATAGAAGGAACGAAACAATTGTACGCTATTAACATTGCCAATGATGTTATGCGTTCAATAGCGGAACCTGAAAATGAAAAAGTGGTGCAAGGCTCTCATGAAGGCTTCATTGAGACTCTCAGGCAAAATGTATATTTAATCCGTAAAACGCTTAAAAGCGACGATCTCATCATTCAATATGACAAAGTCGGAGATGAGGTTCAAACTGAAATAGCTTTGGTGTATTTAGAAAAGCATTCAAATAAACGGGTGATTAATGAAATCAAGAGAAGGCTCAAATCCAAACCAATAGACTGCGTTGTGAATATTGGACAATTGGAAGGACTAATTGAAGACTCCACACGTTCCCCTTTTCCTCAGATGTTAAATACAGAAAGGGTAGATCGAACGATAGCTCACCTTAATGAGGGGAAGATCATCATCTTTTTAGAAGGCTGTTCTACTTGCCTTATTGCGCCCGTTCATTTCTCGGCTTTCTTGCAATCGGCTGATGACTACAGCAGTCGATGGATCACCAGGCTCTTCATCAGTTCATTGCGATTCATGGGCATTTTTGTTGCTGTATTTTTACCTGCCTTTTATATAGCTGTCATTGCGTTTCATTTTGATGTATTGCCTGATGAACTTGTTATGCCCATTAAAAATTCTATAAATGAAATTCCGTTTCCGCCGTTAATTGAGGCCTTTATTATGGAGTTAACTATTGAACTAATTCGCGAAGCAGGTCTGAGATTGCCGCCGCGAATTGGACCAACTGTCAGTATTGTAGGCGGTTTAGTTATCGGAGATGCTATTGTAAGAGCTGGGTTAATCTCGACAACGATGATCATCGTTGTTGCGATTACAGCCATAGCTGCGTTTAGTATACCAACTCATGAAATGAGCGAAGCTGTTCGATTATTGCGTTTTCCGTTTATGCTTCTGGCTGCGTGTCTTGGGCTTGTTGGAATGGCATTTGGTGTAATTGCGGTATTAGGTCATTTATGTAAGCTGGAGTCTTTCGGCTCCCCTTATTTTACGCCATTTACTTTAAAGGATTTTAAAGACAAGATTATAGGGAAATATATAAAGAAGCTAATAAAAACGAATACGTAACGGTAATTTACATCGTGTTAGACTACAAATAAAGGATGAAGCTAATTGTTCGCAAGTAAAGATAACATTACTATCCAGCAAATGGTATACATTGTTATACAAGCACAAATTGGAGTTGGAATATTGTCGCTCCCTTATAATGTCGCTAAATATGCTGACCATGACAGTTGGATATCCACATTAATAGCAGGTGTACTCATGATCGGTGTTATTTTAGTCATGTGGATGCTCTGTAATCAATATCCGTGCTTAGTCATGTACGATATCTTTAAAAAGACCTCAGGTGAATTTTTGGGGAAAACCCTTATTGTGTGCTATGCAATATACTTCATGCTTCAAGGGAGTTATATACTTGCGAGATACGGTCATATCGTTGGAAGCTGGGTACTAGAACGTACTCCACATTGGATAATCATTTCGTTAATGGTAGCAGTCAGCGCGTATCTTGTAAAAGATACGTTGCAGAGTCTCGCGCGCTTCTATGTTCTGGTAACACCGCTATTGATTATTTTACTTTTTCTAAGCACATATTCCCTGAAGGATGCGAACTTCTTATATATCCTGCCCATAGGCAGTGCAGGCGCCTTGAATATTTTCAAAGGCTCTAAGGAAGCAATATTCTCGATGCTCGGTTTTGATTTTATTTTTTTTATATTTCCTTTTGTTAATGGAAGCAGCAAGCAAAAATTAAAAGCTGTAATTATGGCTCATATATTTGTCACTTTATTTTATACCTATTTAGTTTTTATAAGCCTTGTGTATTTCATGAGCCCGGCAGACATCAATCTTACACCAGAACCGTTTATTTATATGATTAAGGCTTACTCATTCCACGTCATTGAACGTATGGATTTGTTTTTCATTTCAATTTGGATTATTTCAGTCGCTACCTCTTTTATGTATCTTTTACTCCTATCTTCAAAAGGATTGGCTAACCTTTTCAAGTTAGAGCATACTCGCTTTTTACCCCTTATTTGCGTCATTACTCTCATTGTTTCCATTTGGTTTATGCATATAGACAAGCTTAATGTTATTAATAAATATCTCACCGCATGTCATTATGTGTTTCAATTATTCATTCCTGCTTTGTTGTTGGCTGTTTCATTTATCACAAAAAGAAGGGCAAGTGTAAGGCATGAAGCGAAATAAGTGTTTAATAATCATGTTAAGTTTCAGTCTGATAAGCACTGGGTGCTGGGATCAACATTTAATGAAGAATGTAACACTTATTCAGGCCCTGACGTATGACCTCACTAATAAGCAGCTTCTTTGCGTGGGTGCAGCGGCTCCCGTAATTGGAAATTTACATTCAAAGAATTCTTCCTCGAAAGGTGACATATTGGTTACTACTGCCAGAACACCCGGAGAAGCGAAAATAATTCTGAATCACATGGCTTCCGGTGTATTGGATACCGCAAAGAATAAATTATTATTGCTTGGAGAAGCCTTTGCTGCCCAAGATATATACCCCTTTCTCGATCTGCATTACCGCAACCCCCGCAATTCATTAAATGCAAGAGTGGCAGTAGTGAAGGATAAGGCATTGCCGCTTATCCAATTAAAAAATGACAGGGAAGAACATATAAGCAGATATTTATTGGATCTAATCCAGAGTGCAGAAGAAAGCTTGATTATTCCCGAGGAGAATATTCAATCCATTGCATCTGTTTTGCTTGATCCTGGAGAGGATATTACGTTGCCTTTTATCGTGGTAGAGGAAAACAAACATAAAGCGATCGTTAAAGGAATTGCATTATTTAATGATCGGAAGTATACCGGTTACCACCTGAATCATAATCAATCGACTCTCTACTTGTTGTTGAAAAAAGGAAGTCCGCAGCAAAATAGTTTCATCATAACTTTGGATAATGTAACTAAAAACTATCCGGAACGATTTGTTTCATTTACGGTTAAACATATAAAAAGAAAAATTAAGCTGCATAAATCCACACATAACCAAATTAACGTTTCCATTGATATGAATCTTAAACTGCAAATTACAGAGTATCCCAAAGGTGATGTCGAGAAAGATAGTTCCATATTAAAGGAAAAATTGAGTGCTAATCTGACAACGTTAACGGAGGAAGTCCTCAGTCATTTAAAAGAAAGCAACTGCGACGCGTTAGGAATTGGGCGTAAATTAATGGCTTTTCAGCCTGAGGTATGGAGTCAATTAAACAAGGAGGATTACTATAAAAAGGTTCATTTCAAGACATCCATCAATATCGATGGAATAAAATCTGGAATTGTAAAGTGACAAGATGTCTACACCGTCTTTCCGTCCTCCCCCCTTGTTGATTAAAAACAAAGCCGATAATCCTTAGCGTAGGAAAAATCGGCATTTTCTTTCCGAAAATTGTCTTAACACGGGATTTGGTGAACCATCTGGATTTCCGATTGCTAAATATCAGCGGATTGGTTTTTCTAAGAGACGATTCTCAATTACAATTTCTCCTGATATTACTTTCATTTCAAATTCGTAAATACACGATGCTAATTTACTTATAATCTCTCCGGTTTTATCCTCAGAAAATAAATACATGGGGTATAGTAAAAAAGCTATTTTCATTCTATCCTCTGGATTCACTTTAAATTCTGGCACAATACTAATTAGTGGAATTTCTCGTCCTTTATTAGTTTCGTTCCAACAATATTGAATGAACGTTTTGGCAATTTCACTCGGATCAAAATCGGAATAATGTAATCGAATTCGGTTAAATGAAATCGTAAAAACAATTTCCCAGCCGAGTGAAGCAGTATTAATAACAGACACACCACTTAGATTTTCTATTTCTTTTTTAAACAATAAACTTAATGTATGTAGTCGGACTAAATATTCTTGATAGCCCGTTTTCCCTAAACGATTCATTGCTACCCAGGCAGCAGCGATGCCGGTAGCTGGTCGAGAATTTTCAACGGTATATCGATAGGCACGAAAATTACCAAATTCATAGTCATTTTCTCCGTAAGTATATGTACCTTCATTCAAGCGATTAAAACATTCATCTGTTTTTGATATAAAAAAACTTGTTGAATAAGGACATAAACCATTTTTATGCATATCTACACCGAACGAGTCAAAATGAGAAACACCTTCCATTTTTTGTGCTGCTCGCTTAATTTTGAAACGGATTTCAGGATTTTCAACTCGTTGTTCCCATTCTTTTTCACTTAAGCCCATAAAATTAAACCACAGCCAACCGATAACACTATCTAGATGAAAATATGGGAAATACGTTTGGTTCGTTTCTTTAAAAACCTGCTCTACACATTGATAAACTTCAATTGTATCATCACAAGCAAAGTTAATTGTGGTTCCACCGCAACAAACAATGGCTGCAATACGCTTACCTCTAGCTAATTGCTCGTAAATAACCTGTTTTAATTTATCTATATCCATTCGCCAATCTTCTTTTGTTCCAATACGAATACATTGATTCGCTCCTAATCCAAGTATTGAACATACATGTTCAACACAATAGTGTGCTCCCTCATTTGTTAAAACAACGAGATCCTTTGGAATGCCTTCACGTCTTGACTCAGGAGCGATTTTTGAAATTGCTGATTTTATGGCATAAAAAAGTGTTAATTTTCCACCATTACAAGAAATTCCATACGATTGATCCCAGCCTACTAAACGACCAATGGCCCTTGTTATGCGTTGTTCAAATAATATGGTTTTTCCACCAAAAGCATCCATTAGACTATTTGAATTGTATAATTGCGTCATTGTTGTTGCAGCCACTGTATCCAGTAATGGTGATGGTACCATATTAAAGAGCGAATATGGTGATTGTGGTCGAATACTTCCTTCAAACATTTCAGAAAGACTTGTAAAGACCTCCTCTGTATTTATTCCTGTTTCAGGCATATAACTCTTTTCCAACTCTTTTTTATAAAGAAATGTATCTGAAGGGAATTTAGGGTTAAGATGATTATTGGCTTTAAGCTGTTTTTGAAGGAGGGCTGTCTTGTTTAATAACGTTTCTAAATTATCTTCTTGGGGATGTAAAAATTCTTTTTCTACAATTGTGTTTATTTTCATGTCTAATCCTCCATTATTACTACTCTGCTTCCATATTTGCGTCTAAAGGATAGCGTACATCGTTTTTTATATTGGGTTTGCATAAAGTTGATGTTAGGCTCAGCATTGGACACGAAGAACCGAGAGTGCGACAATAATATAGGAATCGCCGTCAAGCGGAATGCCTGTCATATCCCGGCTCAACAGATCCAGGTCGTGCTGCGTGAAGGAAGCGGTTACAATTTGGGGGTTGGGCGACGGCTCGGATTTCTCGGATGATGGCGCAACTGCCGACTCCGCAAATATAGGAGTCGAGAACAAGGAAATTGCCAGTGTCATGGAGCAGATTGTGGAGAACATAATCATTTTCATATTCGTTTTCATGCCAATGATACACTCCTTTGCATTCATATTCATTGTCATGGAGTATACGCCTGTTGCATGGGGATGTGTGTTCTCTCCCTGTAATGGCGCTTACCGGGATGAGAGGGGGGATTGCTCTGTGAGAAATGATGAACAGCAGCGAATGCGGGAGCCGCATAGTTCACCGGATAGTACCTCCCTTCCTCGCCTAGCTTACTGTTATAATGCTCTTGCTGTGTATCATTTTACTGAACAGTGATGGTATTTACAATAAGTAACTCAACTTTCGTAGCATGAAATCGACAGATATGCCTTGATGTAACTGGGCAGATGGACGCGGCTTTATTGTCGTGGCAGATGAAGTGCTAATGAAAGTCATCAAAAAGGTTCTCAGATTCGTATCCGGATTTTCCGAGAACCGATTGTTTCATCGGGATATGCACAATTGCATTTGAAGGAACTAACGTTTTGACAACTGATTATATAGTAAATCACAATTTGGAGTATACCGGCATAGTTGCTGCTGATCTCCCGGGAAAAGGAGTGATTGAAAATATGATTAGTGCTAATAAGAAATGATTTAAATAAGCAAATTGCCTCCCTATGCTTTAGCTTGAGCAATAACTTGACCGATATAAAACAATCTATATATAACTTTTGATTGACAAAAAGAATAAATATACTTATATTTGTTCAGGGTTATCATTCTATCAGTTTAAGGGAGGATGATTTTTTTGAAGTTTAAAATGAAAGCGTATTCATTGTTGGCAGCAGGTGCGTTGGGGATGCTGTTCTCGGCACCCGCCTTTGCCGATCCGCTCCATCCGGTGCAGCACAATGAGTGGATGCAGCAGAAACATATTATTACGGGCTATGAGCAAGGGGACTTGCGGCTGGATCGCCCGGTATCATTGGGAGAAACCGTCGCGCTGATTGCCAGAGGCACCGGAGAGACCATTCCGCAGCAGAATGGATACTGGGCACAGGGTTATCTGGACTGGGCTTCTGGCAAAGGAGCGATTACGGCGCAAGAGGGCGCTAATGACAGAGAGGCTCCTTCCGCCAAGCGTATTTCCGAAATTGCCCGGTCATTAGGCATCGAACTCGAGCTGCTTGACGGGCCCCATGTGACTCGCGAGCAATTGGTTGAGGCGCTGGGAGTTGCTCTCACGGAGCATATTACGATTGCCCATACGAATGATGTGCATGGTCACATTCAGGAAGACCAGCGTGGCCAAGAATTCGGATACGCCAAAATCGCTACGCTCGTCAAAGAATGGGAGCAGGAAAACAAAAACTTCCTATTGATGGACGCGGGAGACACGTTTCAGGGAACGATCTATACGAATCAGTTCAAAGGGGAGTCGATTCTTCCGATTTTGAATTCTCTTGGATATGCCGCAATGGCAGCCGGGAACCACGAATTCGATTACGGCTATGAGCAACTGTTGAAGCTGCGCGATCAGTTGAAGTATCCGATGATTAGCGCCAACGTCTTCCAGGCGGATGGCTCCAATCTGTTGGTGCCGACGTTCACGACTGAAGTTGGCGGTGAGACCTTTGCGTTTATTGGCTTCGTCGCGGAAGAGACGCCGATCGTTACGCATCCGAACAACGTGAAGGGCCTGTCGTTCAAAGATCCGGTAGACATTGCCAAGCAATTGGTGCCGGAGATGAAGAAAGAAGCCGATCATGTTATCGTCGTATCGCATATCGGAGTTGAAAAAGACCGGGAGATTGCGAAAAACGTAGCGGGAATCGACCTCATTATCGGCGGACATTCCCATACACCGCTTCGCACGCCAGAAGTCGTCAACGGCACCTATATTGTACAGGACTGGGAGTACGGCAAGTCGCTGGGACGCGTTGATCTCTACTATTATAATAAGGAGCTTGTCGGCTTCAGCGGCGGGCTGGTCGAGTACGACGAGAAGGTAAAGGCTGATGCGGAGATCGAGAAGCTCGTGCAAGAGGTCGTGACTAAGGTAGAGGAATCGATGAAGGACGTAATCGGCAAAACGGAAGTCAATCTAGACGGCGAGCGGACGCAGGTCCGCGCGATGGAGACCAATCTGGGCAACTTCGTTGCGGATGCGCTCATTGCCAAGACGAAGACGATCGCGGGATATGAAGCCGATGTGGCGCTAGTCAATGGCGGGGGAATCCGGGCCAGCAAGGTGGCGGGAGAAATTACGAAGAAGGATCTCTATTCCATTCTGCCATTCCCGAATACATTGACGATCGTGGAAGCGACCGGTGCGGATGTGAAGGCTGCGCTGGAAGTATCCGTCAAAGGGGCGGAGAAAGCCGATGATTTGCCAGGCTCTTTCCTGCAAGTGGGCGGATTGTCCTTCGTCTACGATGTGAAGAAGCCGGTTGGCGAGCGCGTGATGGAAGTAAAGATTGGCGGACAGCCGCTTGATCTGGCGAAAACATACAAGATTGCAACGAACGACTTCATTACGTCAGGCGGAGACGGCTACTCCATGCTGAAGAAGGATCGTGTGCTGGATACCGGCTATACCTTCTATGAATTGGTAGAGGAATACTTGATTAACAACAAGGTTATTCACCCGGCAGTAGAGAAGCGCATTGTCGAAGTAAAATAGTCCGGCGAACGGACGAAGAGCCTATATTGATGATAGAATCATAAGATAAATGTGTGGCAGCGAGCGCTCCCTGAACTGTGCAGGGGGCGCTCGTTTTTGCTTATCCCGGGTTTTTAACATGATTGAAACAGAATATAACAATCCTTATGCAATGAGGAAATAAATTCCGTGCTACCATAACATTAACCCGAATGAAAGGAGGATTATGAGGCGAAATCATCAGCACAATCAATCGGAGGGATACACAATGAGAAAACATTTTTTGAAAAATGGTCTTGTTATTGGGCTTTCTCTACTCACGCTTGGAACCATTTCGGTTCCGCCCCAGGCTTATGCCGAATCATTTATTGCCCAAGAAAAAAGCATCGGGATCGTGGATGTGAATGAAGTACTTAAAAAGGTGGGCACGTATTATTACAAAAATCATCTGGCAAACACGATTGCCAACCCTGAAAGTAATGGTTTTAGATACACGCTTCGGTCTAATCCAGATAGTGTTACACCCGTAATCGATCTATCTATTGATGCGAAAACTGAAAACATACACTATGATTCAACGCTGCCTGTATTTATAGGAGAAAACACATTTCCAAATAAAACGAATGAAGATCAAAGCTTCAACACTGTGAAATTCAGTAAAACGTATACGGAATCCAATTCAACCAGTATTTCCAACGGATTCAAAGTTGGTGGAGGCGGGGATCTCGGCAATAAATTCATCCTTCCGTTAATTTTAGAGGGTGCAGGCAAAATAAATCTGGAATACAATACAGCCAATACAGAAACACATACGACAAGTGAATCCTATACATTGGAAGTGCCTGCGCAACCAGTGAAAGTTCCCCCGCATAAAACGTATAAAACAGTTGTGGAGTTCAGCCAAAGAACTTATCGCGGAGATGTTGTATTTACAGGTCAAACGGGAAGCACTACGGCTAATCGCAGCGTAATCAAAGCGACTGGAGTATATACTGGCTGGATGGGCATGCAAGAGTCAAAGAAATTTGAATACAATGATTTTCTGGGGAGGCACTATGTCGGCCTGACATCCGCTCAGCAGCAAGAAATCAAAAATGCCGGAGTTCATATTACAACGAGCGGCTACGGATCTGCGGCTAATGCGTATTCTGCTGTTGAAGTAAGCGGGAAAGGTTCTTTCTCGGGCGTATATGGCGCCGAGTTAATCGTAACAACCTATGATGTGACGGATGAGAAGAATGCTCAGCTTGTAAATAAACGTACGGTTCCAATTGATATTGACTGATCATTCAACACAGCTCTACAGCCGTTTCTTTCTGTCTAAGAAGAAACGGCTATTTTTATGGACTCTTTTCAAATGTAAAAAGTCATTATTTTTTCAGTTCAAATTCTTTTATTTTATTTTCCACAAAATGTTTGGAGTTATACTGTTTTTTGAGCTTGAACAGCATAATGGCTTGTTCGAAATCTTCTAATGCCGATTCGAAATGGTTTAAAAAATAGTGATTTAAGCCTCTTTCGTAGCATAGTTCTCCAAAAAGGTAAAGAGAGTTATATTTTAAACACTGCTCGATTCCTTCATTGCAGCAGCGTATACAGTTGTGATAGTCATTATTTCTTGATAAGGAACGCGCAAACGCGTATATATTTTTAATGGGCAGCGTCCTGTCTTCTATATAATAATGTTTATGAATATGGCGGTACGTCCATTTTAAAATCCGCAACGCTTGGCGGTTTTGATTGGCTTCAGACAATAGAATGCCAATGCTATTAATAATCGTCAATTCCTGTTCGGAACAGAATTTTAAACATTTGCAAGTTTTTTTTAATGCTGTTTTCAACAACATAAAAGTCGTATTCAAATCTTTTTTTGAATAGTAAAGGGATATGGCTTTCGCCCATAAGAGGAATTGCTGATCTTCGGGAGCTTCGAAAAGATGGCTCTCATCTTCCAGTATCTTCAATACTTGTCCGTAATCATTTTCTTGTATAAAGGATTGGACAATAAATTTAATATTATTTTTGTAGTTTAAATTAGAGTCGTCTTGGATATCAAATAAACACTTTACATTCACTCTTAATTTTTTTGACAATAAGTATAAGATGAAGCCAGATGGAACCTCCCGGCCATTTTCAATGTTGCTGATATGAGGTTGCGTACAGATCCCCTTTGCCAGAGCCTGCTGACTTAATCCTTGTTTCAAGCGCAAATCCTTTATGATTTTCCCAATTTCAATTGCGTTTAACGTATAAACCATATAGTTCCCCTCTTCATATTTATACAATTTTACACTCATTTATCAGATGTTGGAGAAAACATGCTTGTCCTGCTGCGGTATTTCGATTCCTCCTTTTGTATTATTTTCGGAATTAACCGGCTTCATTTTAATGGCTTCGGTAAGGTTTTTTTGGATATCTGTATCGATTGACGTGGCATTCCTAACGGTTTTCACATTTTTGGAACACAATATAACTATCCTTATTTATAGATTGAGCTCCAATCATGTTATCGTTAAGTTGTAGTGGATATAACAAATAAATGTAAAAAGGGGGAGTTAGAAATGAAGAAAATGTCGAGTGTCTTTTTGATTTTCGCCTTATATTTTGGCTTTCAGCAAGTTGATTCGCCCAACACCGACTCATCACCAACGCCAGTAACAATGGAACGGAGTGATCATCATCTGATTGGCGGACATAGGAGCTTAAAATAAGCAGCGAAAATGGCACGGATGGATTAGAAATAAGGAGGACGCACAAATGCTTGGAAAAAACAAGAAAAAAAGTGAATGCTAGCGCTTTAGCATTAAGTTTGATGCCGGTAGGTGCTTTACCGGCCATTGCTGCTGATTTCGATACGAATCAGAGTAATGCCAGTTCATATTCCAGCGCGAGCCCTTATGCGGCAGAATCTTATATCGATACTGTCTATTTGAGAATGAAAGATAGGGATACCCAGTCCAAATTGACACACAAACCTATTAATATGCAACAACAAATATTGGACAGTTGGTTTTTAGCTAGATTCTGGATACTGAAAGACCAAAGCTCTCATCAAGCCAATCGTTTTATATCATGGTACAAAGCCAATCTTGCAAGTTCCAAAGGTTATGACAGTATCGCAGAACAAATGGGATTAAAAATTGAAGCTACAAATGACTTGGATGTATCTAATGTGAATTACACATCAAAAACGGGCGATACGATATATCGCGGTACTTCTGAATTGACGAACTTCACGTCAACAACTCAAAAAATGAAAACGGACAGTTTTCAAAAGGATTATACAAAATCTCAAGCTACTTCAGTAACGAACGGCATGCAGTTAGGGTTTAAAGTGGCCGCCAAAGGTGTTGTTGCTTTAGCAGGCGCCGATTTTGAAACAAGCGTTACTTATAATTTATCAACTACCAATACGGAAACCTTCACAGAATCGGATAAATATACGGTTCCTTCACAAGAAGTTTCGCTTCCAGCGGGGCATAAAGCTATCGTAACTCACGATTTGAGAAAGATGGTATACTCAGGAACACATGACCTAAAGGGAGACTTGAAAGTAACCTTCATTGACAAAACTTTGGTTCAAAAGTTCTACTATCCTAACTATAAAGAAATTACTTTGAATGATGCACGTAATACAATCAATGCTATAAGTAAATGGAATGGATGGAAGGATATTGATTTGTATCAATTAATGGGATACAACAATTATTTGAAGAATGGAACTACTTTATATATAGATACCCCAGCACAGTTCACCTTTAATGGCGCCACACCTTATTATAGAGCAACCTTCAAAGAATATGATAAGAACGGCAATTTGGTTCAAAACAGAGCACTAATGGAAACCTATTAAGATAAGTTGAATAAAACAAAAATGGTGGGGGTATCGATCGCCAGGTCACCTCGAACGATACCCCCATCCGTATTTTTTTGTTGTCAACCTTGACAGGCTTCTTAGAAGCCTGGTCGGCACCAAGATTTTAACATGTCATGTTCAGATGTACTTAAAAAGTGTGCCCAATTCGGTACGCCTCGTTCAATAGAGCGGCAAAATGAGCCTCGTTCTTCTCTTGCTGGCCTTCAGCGAATTCCCCGATCGTATTGTACATAAAGTGGACGTTGGAATCTTGAACGCCGGTATATCCCGCCAATCCGACGTTGAGGTGCTGCTGCACCAGCAAATGATACTCCCGCTTTTCGAATTTGGCCTGAGTCTCGCCAACCAAGGCGATCCATCTTATTTTTTGAACGGGCAATTTGGCTGGACCATATGCAAAGCCATAGTTCCACACCCGAGCAAAATATCCTTTCAAGATGGCAGGAACGCTGTACCACCATATAGGGAAAATAAAGGCCAACGCATCGCTTGCTCGGATTCGATCCATTTCGCGCAGCACTTCGTCCGAATATGCTTTGCTCGGATTATTCCAGTCAGGCTCGTCTTGCGGGTACAATAGCGGATTGAATCCTTCGGCATACAAATCGGCGATTTCGTATTCATGTCCAGCCTCGATCAATCCTTCAGTGAAGCGCTTCGTCATGCTCGACGTGAGTGAATCTGTTCTGGGATGGGCAACGACTACAAGTATTTTCATTAGGCTTCCTCCAATTTCATCTGAGAATAGCCTTAATCTAAACCCTACAACGATGGTAGGGTCAAGGGGTTTATTTGAACTCGTAATTCCCACACACTGACGTCGTTATTATTGTTGGGCAGGACGGTGTAACAAAATTCGTAAATGTCGCTCACTGCCTCGATTCCATGCTTCAAAATATGTTGACGCAGCAAGCTGTAATAGGTTGGAGATTTCGCATAGCTGTCCTCAATGAGAAGAGTCAAATAAGTGCCTTCGTTCATATGGTGAGGCTGAAAACCTTCCGGAACCACCGTCGGATTGACTAGCAATAAATAGGAAGCCGTCGTTCGTTCATTAAAGAAAGCGGGCTGCGTCACAATAAAGCCGGGTTCCACATTCAAATAATCGGTCTGATTGGAAAAGGGCAGGAAGGAGCGGTAATATTCCGTTTCCTGCTCCTTGTATGTCGACACGTCAATCGGTTTGCAAAATAGTTTTCTTGCCTCGCATTGCTGAATGGAAATCTCATTTTTAGGCTGGGCTTGCAGCGCTAAGAAATGATGGCGTTTGGCTTCAAGCTCTATTTTCAACGTTTGCAGCTCCCGCATTTGTTGCTCAAGCCGTTCTAATTGGACGACATAGACTTGATCCATTTTATCGACGTTCCAATCTGTCGACGTCAACTCTTTAATTTCGGCGAATGGAATCTCCATGCTTTTGAACGTTTTGATCTGATGCAGAAGCGGAAGCTGATGCAGGGCGTAGTATCGATATCCTGTTTCCTGATTCGTATGAACCGGAGAAAATAGACCTATTTTATCGTAGTATCTCAGCGTCTGCAGAGGAATGTTAAATATTGATGCTATTTCCCCGATCCGAAAATAGGGTTCCATTTCGCTTCACCTCCCCCTATTCAATCAAAAGTAATCGGAGAAATAAGGCTGCTGGCGAATGATCAGCTTCTCAAGCAAATTGACGGTGGCTTCATTCGCCTGGAAGCGGCCGATCCGTGCCAAGTAAGACGCTCGTTTGTAGCCCATGAGCATCGTGGTCAAGGTTTGGATATCAAATTCAGCGTCTCGGTTGCTCCCGCCTTTTGTCAAGTGCCCTTTGCCATCCTTGTCCACTGCCAAAGTGAAGATACCCTGGTTCCATTCCAGCATTGGATCGTGCAGAACGAAGGTGAACTGGCACTCGGTTGCTTGCGGCTGGAACGGGTACTGCTCTAGGAACAGGCTGATATCGACAATACGTGCCATATAGTAAGGGGCGATGGTTTCCTTAATATCGCCATCATCCAGCAAGAAAGCGAGAGGTTCATCTGTATAGATGTGCCCCTTGACACGGGTTACCATGGAGAAGTGGGCACTGATGAAATTCCATAATCCCGTCCTTGCTTCTTGGTTGACGAACACCATTTCTTTCATATAAAAGACTTCTTCGGCAATCCAGTACAGCAGATAGCCCATCGGCTGATGATGGCTGTCATAATAGATAGCTACCGTCATATCATCGAGGTCCCAACGCAAATATTCTTCCCACGCCAACTCGTTGCGGAACATAGCCCCATGGGTTTGCAAAGCGAAGCGCTGATAGACCTGTTTAATGTCTGGATGCTCGATCGTCACGCGCTCGACATTGCCGGGCACGGTCTTCAATTTCGGCAATTGGGTGTCTTTCACTTCGAACGATATTTTATCGGATATCATTTCCCAGCCTTTGCGGCGGTAATAGGGGATGGAATAAGGATACAGATAAGAAATCGACTGTTTTCGCTCACGCATATTTGTCAGCGCTTGGCGCATTAGCTTGTTCATCAAGCCAAGATTGGCATATTCAGGGTAGGTGCCGACCCCGGTCAGTCCGCCCATTTCGTATATTTGTCCGAAAATATTAACCTGAAAAGGGTACACGGCGAGCTGCGAAATCAGATTATCGCCATCGAACCAGCCCAATACATCGGCTTGCTTCAGCACGGGCAGCTTGGCCTGCGCAATTTCTCTGTTCTCCCAGCCCAATGCTTGCAAATCATGATTGGTCACTTGAAACACATAGCGCAATAAATTGTTGAATTGCTCTCCGTGTTTCGTTTCAACTTCCTTCATTTTGAGTCTCTCTTGCAATTTCTGGCGACTCATGAGTATAACCTCCAATTGTTCATCACACTACATTTGTAAAAGTAGTTTAAAAAGTATATTTTCAACCACTTGTAGTTTTAATCATACACGAAAGTTTACGTAAACAAGAACTCCACGTTCCACATTTAATCGGTGCAGGGCTCATGAATTGATTAGTAAAGGCATCCAGGTTCAAGCCTGAATGCCTTATATGCCGCACTTCGATTAAGGTGAAGCTGGATTCATGCGGCTGTATATCCAACTGCAAATGATGTGCTTCGCAGTCCCTTCCATCTGGTGGCCATTGATGATGATATCGGCATATTTCTTCGTGGGAAGCGCAAATACGATCTCGCGATGCTTGGCTGCGTGCAAGTAGTAGGTCGCAACCTCCTCCATGCTAACTCCCCAGTTTTTCATATTTCTGCTTATTCTGCGATACAACCGTTCGTCCGCATCCGCATCAACAAATATCTTTAAGTCCAGTATTTCCCTAAGCTCTGCAAAATATAGCGCAAATATGCCTTCAATGATGATGACATCGGCCTTGTTGTCCGTGGTGCGCACCTCGTTCACATCCTTCATGAACGCGTCATAGTTCAGTGCATCTGGATGGTTAAAATCGTCATATTGCATATTGGCTATCATTTACAAGCTTTTTTAGAAGACTTGCTCAATGATTTTCTAAAAAATAGAAAATGTAGACAAAAAAACCTGATAAATGTTCCAAAGATTGCCGATATCATATTTAATACTCGATTGGATATTTATTCAATTTAAGAAGGGGAAATGGGCATCAAGTGTCAGAAGCTAGCACCATTCAAGGAGGGGGAATTCAGATGAAGCATCTGGACAAGAAGATTATTGAACTGGAAAAAATGAGGAAAAATGTGGAGCAGCGGGATATCTACGAACAGCAGGCCGCTCAAACGGAAGCAACGGGGCAAGACTCTGCACAAGACAATCAGCAAGCAGATTACGCCGATCAGGAAGCGCTTTGGCAGCAGGAAGTTAGAGAAGGGATTCACAAGGGCCGTGTTGAGATCAATGGCTCCCAAGTAGAGTTCGAGAAGATCGGCCTCTTTCAGCAGATCCTTCACCTCTTGTTCCCGAAAGACTTTCTCATCTGCACGCTCGATACTGAACAACAGAAGGTGTTCCAGAACGAAGCTCACGCAGTGAACGTCATCCTGCAATATACCGATCATCCTGGGCAAGAAATCAATATGAAGGCCATGAAGCCAGAGATGATCCGGAACATGAAGAACATGGAGCTGCACACAGAGTGGGTGGACGACGGGGTGAAGGAAGTGAATGGGCAACGGATTCACTATTGCTCGTTTTTGAATCCGGTGGCGCACGGGAAGGTATTTAACTTTTTATTTTTTGTGGATGTTGGCCAGAAACGACTGATTGGCAACATCAATTGCAATGGGAAGTACGGCAAGCTGTGGACTTGCATAGCCCAAGAAATGATCGATTCAGTGGAGGTGGCGAACGGATGAGCGTATCTCTATTATCCTATCAAAATGTGAGAGTAGCGCCCTTTGATCATATGCAGCTGCTGGAATTGAGAATGATTCAGCAGGTGAATGAACATGGAAAATTAACCTTCACGGGCGTCATTTCAGAAGAGCACAAAGACAATGATCTTTATGCGATCAATGAACAGACGCCCATTGAAGTGAAGCAGATTCTGGAGCAAGGCGAGGAGCGGGTGTTGTTCTCCGGGATTATCACCGAGATGCGCATCGAGAAATCGCGTGATGTCTATTCCATTCATGCGGAAGCGTTGACGAGCACGGTAATGCTAGATATCCGCGTGAAGAGCAGGTCCTTCCAGGATGCGTCAATGAATTACGGCCAGCTTGTCCAACAGATAGGCAAAGATTATTCGAACTACGATGTGAACTATACGGCGGACAAAAACCCGGGTATCGGAAATTTGGTCATGCAGTACAAGGAAACGGATTGGGCATTTCTGAAAAGGATGGCCTCCCGTCTTGACACAGTCGTGGTTCCGGCCGAGCAATTCAAAGATATTAAATTCTTCTTCGGATTGCCGGAATCTGGCGCGGTCAAAAAGCTGGAAGAGTTCAATTATATCGTCAAAAAGAAGTTGGGCGATTATATGACCTATCACAAAAACATCCGGTCGGATGCGCAGGAGACTGATTTCATATTTTATGTGATTACAACCGACCAATTGCTGCATGTAGGGGATGCCGTGGACTTTCAGAAGGCACGGTTATATGTCGAGAAGGCCGTGTCCACCATGGAAAAAGGAAGGGTCATGCACCAATACACGATTACAAGCCGAAAGGGATTGAACCGGGAGCAGCCGTATAACGATGCTATTCGGGGAGCTTCCGTAGGCGGCACAGTTATGGCGATAAACAGAGACAAGGTAAAGGTCCAACTGGATATCGACAAGAAGCAGGATGCCGGCAAGGCGTACTGGTTTCCTTATTCTACCGTATATGCGTCCGCAGACGGCAGCGGCTGGTACTGCATGCCCGAGGCGGGCGACAGTGTTCGAGTGACGTTTCCGAGCCAGCGGGAGGAAGAGGCCTTCGCGATCAGCTCGGTCAATTCATATGCGGGAGAGCTGCCGGGGGCAACGCCGCAAGGAGCTCAAGGTACAGGGGCAGGATCGGGCGGGGGCTCCCAAGGCGGGGGTTCTCAGGATCGGATGGCTGATCCGAACGTTAGATATTTTCGCAATTCGTCAGGCATGGAGGTCACGCTGGCTCCCAGTCATGTACTCATCTCCGCCAACAACGGACAAGCGACGATCATGCTGGATCAGAGCGGATCAGTTACGATCGTCGGCCAGAACGAAGTCTCGTTGACGTCCAAAGAAACCGTGAACATCCGAGCGGACAAGACGCTGACGATGACGGCTAGCGAGGAAATTACGATTGAAAGCCAAAAGGGCGGAAAAATCGTGCTGAATAGCGGGGGAGATACGGAGCTGAAAGGAAACGAAGTCTTTACGAACTAGTCTGGCAATAGGGCGCTCCGCGCAGAAAGGGAGATCCGTTGTGACAAGAGACGAGGCGCTGCGGCATTGGCAGCAGACTGCCGTAACCGAAAAACGCATGGAGCAAATGCTGGCTCTCCACCAGCTCGTAATGGCGCAGAGGGACAGACTGGCTGACGAATTTACGGAGTCATTCAAGCGAATGTGTGTGGAGATCCGCCGTATGCAGGATCAGAAACGAAAGGGGAAGATCAAGTTTATCCAATATGCCGTGTTGCGAAACCGGCTCTTGAGCGGGGACCACAGCTGCCGAATTTGTGCGTATGACGGGCAGTGGTATGGGGATGCGGCGGAATGTGCCGCCGAATACGACGCCGGATGGGTTTTAGCTTACTTGGATGAATTCGAACGGTATATTTCAGCGAAACGAAAAATGTATGTCGGGAAGATTTTGCCCGCCGACGTGGCGTCCATCATCCGGAAGGAAACCGTGTGGTATATGGCCTATATGATCAAGCTTGCAAGATATGCGGTGAAACAGGCGGTTCGCACCGACGAGTTCGCAGCTATCGACAAAGAAGACGAGTTGTATGTCCACGTCGGTGAATACAAGGACCGAAGCGAGCTGGTGTACAGGCACGATTCACGGGTGAAGGATAGCCGGGAACTGCGGGAAATGTTCTCAGCTGGCAAAAGAACCGAATACGTCTATGAAGTGTTTAGCGGCTTGGATTTCAGCGGCATGTATTTTAAATTGTTGAACTTCAGCTTTGCCGATTTCTCTGAAAGCATGCTTGCCGGCAATTTGTTGTGGGGCTGCGCGTTCATTGGCGCGGATTTCAGCGGCGCCAATCTGGAAGGAGCCGATCTGAACAACAGCATCGTTCATGGCGCGAGCTTCAGAAGTGCCAATCTGCGAAATTGCAAGCTGGAGCAGATACAGGCGGGATTGACCTTTCCTACACAGGAACAGCTCCACATCCCGCCATTCATGGAGACAAGCTTTGCGGGCGCGAATCTGGAAGAGGCGAGCTTCAAGGGAGCCGATGTCAGAGGAGCGGATTTTCGGGGAGCGATGTTGAAGAACACGGGCTTTGCGGATGCGCATTTGGAGGGAGCGACGTTTTTGGCAGGGGATGTGAAGCATCTTGACCTGAGCGAAGCACAATTACAGCGCATCTTGATCGTCGAAGCTTGATGGAGAGAAGTTCCGCAAAGGGACCGGGAGGGAATATGGAATATTTCATCATTTCGCAGGACGAGAACGTGGAAAATATGATCCGATTCGCCGGTTTGAAATCGACTAACAAAACAATAGAGGTTACGCCGGAGCAGGCGGACGACATTCATGACATTACCGTGGTGTTTGTGGAAGGCAGCGCAGATAGCGTCTATCCCGATTATATCGGCAAACCGGTCGTATTCGTGGCGGATGAACTGAAAAAGGTGCTGGAGCTGTATGATCCAGGGTTGGTATTCAAATGCGCCATCTTATCGAATCCGCAGCACAGCATGCAAAAGGTATATTGGCTGCTGCTCCTCCCCAGGGTGGACTGTTTATCGGAGCATACGGAATTTTACAAAACAGGGGCAGTCAAAAGCATCGTAATCGATCATGCGAAGGCTGCCGAGCATGCGATCTTTCGGGTTCAGGGCTTGCTTGAAAAACACGTCATCATCAATCTCGATGTGGCGGAGAGCCTCTTAAGAAGAGACTTGCTGGGTATGCGCTTGGAAAAGGTGCGGAGCCGCTGCGCGGCAGAACCGGCGTTGTCCGATGCGGAAGCGGAGCAGCAAGGATAAGGCGGTTCATTGAAAAGGAAAGTCAGGAGGGGATTGTAATGGAGGAAATGCTGGATGGTGGAGGCAGCGAGCAGAAGGAGCCCAAATATGTTGTACACGGCGCGTATTGCATGTGCACCCAAGGGACGCGTCCGGCCCGGTTGGTCGTTCCCGCCAGCCACGGGGATTACATTCATGATCAGCCGCAGCTGAATGTCGAGGATCGCGTTCCAATGACCAACATCAGGCCGTTTGGCTTATGCCAGAGCACGGAGAATCCCGCTGTACAGGCCGTAATTGCTGCGCTGCCTCCTATGCCGAAGCAAGAGGAGGCAGGATGGTTCGCCAGTCTGTTCATTAAAAAGGAAGCGCCGCCCCCAGAAGAGGTTCCGGCGCCTGTATGCGTAGCGATGTGCGTTCCGAATGTGACGATGCCTTGGCAATCCGGGAAAGACAACGTATCGATCGGGGGATCGGACGCGCTGCTGAGCACCTGCTGGAATTCATGCACGTATGGAGGAGTCATAACGATAATTCACGATGGGCAAAGGGAGTAGCTAACCTAAGGGAGGAGGGAAGGAAGAGGATGAGGATTAGATACGCGGGGTTGATTCTCGATATTCAGGTTGATTTGCAAAGCCTAACCGGACTTACCCTGACCAAAGAAGTTAATGAGCATGTGCAGCTTCAATTCAGCGCCATCATTCCGGAGGAGAAGAAGGATAGCTGCATCCATGAGCTTGAATTCGGCGCTCCGGTCGTCCTGTACCAAGAGCTTGAAGACAGTGGGGAGCGGAAGGGGGAAGACAGAAGCAACCAAGGGGAAATTCTGTTTCATGGCATGATTCGCAATGTGGAAATCCGGTGCATACGAAGTGTGTATGTGTTGGAAATTGACGCCGTGTCCTATACATACGCTTTAGATATGGAACGAAAAAGACGTTCCTTTCAACAAGTGGACATGACCTACCGTGAGGTGATTGAGCAGGTTCTGAAGGAGGAGCCTAACGCCTATTTTCAGGATCACGCTTCTGAAGATGAGAAGATCGGCCGGCTCATCGTGCAATATGAGGAGACCGACTGGCAGTTTATTAAGCGGCTTGCATCGCATTTTGAGGCCGTTGTCGTGCCGGATGCGGCTTCGGGAGCGGCTCGGTTCTCGCTTGGTGTTTCTACGGATCATGAGCCTGTCGATGTAGCGGACGATCAGTATGTCATCCGGAACGACCTGCGCCGCTGCCTTTTTGCCCAGACGAATGAGAACCCTGAACTGCGGGACACGGATTTTATCAGCTTTGAGGTGGATACGCTAGCCTCACTTCCCCTGGGGGGACGAGTGAGCTTTGGACGGCGGTTGTTCGTCATCCGCCGAGCAAGGGCCATCGTACAGGATGGCATATTGCAGTACACGTATACCTTCTGCACTGCTGACGGCGTAAGGCAAGGTTATATCGCCAATGCCCGGATTCAAGGGGTGTCCCTGGAAGGTAAAATTACCGAGATTTCGAGAAATCAAATCCGGCTGCATCTCGGCATTGATCCTGCGCACGCGCAGGGCAGCACGTGTTGGTTTCCTTACTCCACAGGCATAGACAACCAGATTTCGTACCTAATGCCGAAGCCGGGGTCTCAGGTCATGCTGCATTTTCCGACGATGAATGAAGGAGAAGCGATCGCCATCGGAGCGGTCAGGAAGGGAGCGGAGCAGAGCAAGTATGGGCATAAAATGTCCGACCCGCAGAACAGAGCCCTCAACAACGATACGGGCAAAGAAATGCGGTTGTCCGCTCAAGACATCGTGTTCAGCGCCAATGACGCAGACAGCATCAAGCTGCGTCTGTCGGGAGACGGTGTCGTGGAGATCGTCTCCGATACCGACTTGTATGTGCGGGCCTTCGCCGATATGACGATGGGAGAGAGCGAGAGCGCAAGTGCGGCAGCGGACGCGCCTCCGGTCGTTCCGAAGCGGATCGCCATCACAGCGGGTGAGGACGTGTTCATTAGCCGCAGTCCAGGGGAGTTCGTCGATCCCGCACACGCCATTGCGATACAGGATATGACCTATGTGATGGCTGCAAAAATCATCTATTTGGGTGAGCCGGGTAAAGCGCCGGCAGAGACGTTCGACGACAGCGCGCAGCTGGCCGAGGACGCCAAATTGATGAAAGAGGTCAACGATCACGCGCTGGCCTATCGGGAAGCCTGCATTGCCAAGGCGGAGCAGGCGAAGAGCAAATTCGGGTTCGGCGCCATTGCCTTGGTAGTCGGCGTAGTTGCCGTAGCAGTCGCCACTGTGGCAACGGGGGGCGTTGCCCTTCCCCTCATTGTCGGCGTTGCCGGAACCGTCTCCGCCGCCGTAGGGGTCAGCGAGATTGCGGAGGGGAGGGAGGACTTCGCCAAAGCCCTGGTGGGCGACCTGTCCAAATCCCACAACTTCATGCGGGATACCGTGCTCGGCGGCAATGAGGAGCTGTACAACATTGTCAAATACGGCTCGGTGACCATCGCCGTTCTGGGCGGGGGCTTCATGCTCGGCGGAACGACCGTCCTGACCGGCGGATTAACCGGCGGGGCCATCAATACGGCGATTACGGCGATATTCGATCCGTACGATCCCTTGAATGGCAGTCAGACAGGGGAAGGCTTCTTTGGTCATTATTTGAAGAGCTTTTACAACGGCGCACTGGCGGGAACGATCTCTGGCGGCATATTGAAAGGGATACCGTGCGGATCGGGGATGCTGACCCAGTTCGGAGGCAGATATACGGCGAGCTTCGTGTCATCGAACGTGCTGGGGATCAGCAATACAGGAGGCGCGGATCTATTCGGCAATGCGGTGCGAAGCGTCTTTGGCGCAGCGTTCTCTTTTGCGGGAGGCAAAAATCCGTTCGGCAAATACGGAGCGGCGGTAACCGGAGATATGACCGGGGAAACGGCGATGCAGCTGTGGAAAAATGGAAATATCAATACAGCAACCTTTTTGAGCCAATTGAAGATGTCCTTAGTAAGCAATGTGGGGAATCTGGTTACTAAGGGAGACCCGATCGATGTTGCCAAAGGAAGGTTCTACCTGCAAGCGACCGATCTGGTCGTCCATGATATCGGAGACACGCTGGAGCTGACCCGAAGCTTTAACTCGCTTAATCCATTCGTCGGCATGATGGGCAGAGGCTGGCTGTTTGCCTTTGAGAGCTCGCTGACCCGGCTGGAGGATCGCATGTTTCTCATCTGCACGGACGGGCATTATGAGAGCTTTGTCAAGCAGGGGGACGTATGGAAGAACGAACGGGCGGGAGCGCTCGATTATCGCCTGAGCGAGGAACCGGCAAGAGGCCGGTATGTCGTCAAGCACAAGCGGCAGACCTACGTCTACGACGGGGCTACCGGACGGCTGGAATCCACCAGCGACCGCAACGGCAACCAGACGACGCTTGCTTATGACGAACAGGGCCTGCGCACGTTGACCACACCCGGCGGCAAGGTGCTTGCCTTTACATGCGAAAACGGGAAAGTTATTAAAATTGTGGACAACATTGGCCGCAAAGTCGAGTACCGATATGCAGGCGAGCTGCTCATTGGCGTGACGTACCCGAACGGGGGCGCAGTCGCGTATGCCTATGACGAGGAGGGGCGTATCCTTTCCATTACGGATCAAAACGGCCACACCTATGTCCGCAACGTCTACGATAGCGCTGACCGGGTCATTCGGCAGTACGATCAGGAGGGCCATGTCACAGAGATCGCGTATGACGAGCGGGCAAGGCTCACCACCTTCACGTTCCATGCGACCGGAGTGGTGGAGAAATACAAATACAACCGCAATTATTTGGTCACCGAAATTCATTATGATGACGGTACACATGAAGCCTATACGTATGACCAATATCAGAACAAAGACAGCCACACCGATGCGAGCGGGGCTATCACGCGTTGGGTGTACGACGAATACGGCAATTTGCTTGAGGAGGCGCAACCTGACGGAACGAAGGTGCTGCACCGGTACGATAGCGGCCAGAACCGGATCAGCACGACGACGAACAGTGGAAGCGACACCGTCTATACTTATGACGAACGTGGCAATCTGCTTGAGGAAAAAGCGTCTATCGATGATGCGGATTATGCCGTCACCACGTATACGTATGACGCGCGCGGCATGCTGCTGAGCCGGACGGATCCGGCAGGCCATAAGACAAGCTTCCGGTATGACGCGAAGCATACGGATGCGCCGACCCTTGTTCAGGATGCGGAAGGCCAGCAATTCAGGTACGGCTATGACGAAGCGGCCCGGATGACGAGCATAACGACCGCTTATGGAACGGTAGAGTTTGCCTACAATGCGATCAATCAACGGACGCGCATCACCGACGCCGAAGGCAACACCACCCTCATGTTCTACGATCCGATTGGGAACTTGATCAAGAAGGTGCTGCCGAACGAATATATCGAGCAGATCGGCAGCGGCAAAGGGACGGAGTACCGCTATGACTTCATGGACCGGCTCATTCGGACAACCGACCCGATGCAGAACGAGTATCGTGTCATGTACGACATTCATGACAACCTGCTGAAAGAAGTCAATCCGAACCATTACAGCCGAGCTGCCGATGACGGTGCGGGGATGGAATACGTGTACGACCATAGGAACCGCCGGATCAAAACCTTGTACCCGGACGGCGGGATTGCCCGTACGAAATACGACGCCGCCGGAAATGTGATCAAGACCATCGATCCTGAGCGATATGATCCTGAGACGGATGATGGCTCGGGCACCGAATACGCTTATGATGCAATGAACCGCCTCATCCAGATTACCGACCCGGCAGGCAACGTCAGCAAGCGATTCCTGTACGACAGCGCTGGACGGGTGGTCAAGTCCATCGACGCCAAAGGCTGGATGAGCGCCAAAACGGATGAAGAGCGCTTCGGCACATTGTATGCTTATAACCGGATAGGCTGGCTGACCGAAAAACGGGAGCCGGTGGAGGCAGCGGACGGTACGATTCTATATAAGCTGACTCTGTACCGCTACGACAAAGCGGGCAACCTGACCGAAGAGAAACGGACGACGGAGCATGTCGGTGAGACTGGATATGCGAGCCGATACAATAGCATCTGCTATCGTTATGACAAGCTGGGCCGGGTAAGTCTGATCTACGACGATACTGGTGCAGAAGTCCGCTACACCTACGACTGCCTGAATCAGAAAACATCCGAGCGGCGCAAGCTGAGCGCGCAAAAAGTCCAGATCACCCGCTACGAATACAATGCGGCGGGACTGCTTGAGCGCAGGCTGGATCTGATAGACGTGGAAGATTTGGCGGAAGGTGCGAAGAAGGCAAATGACGGAAACAAGATTGCCGCAGTGACTTCCTATTCGTATGACCGGAACGGCAATGTTACCAAGCTGATCGTGCCGGAAGGGTATGAGACCGAGGCCAGCTATGATATGGCTGGGCGGATCGTTCAGCTCAGCCGCCGCGAGAGCAAGCACGCCAAGGCAAGAAGCGTCTACTTCAAGTACGACCGGGCGGGCAATGTGCTGGAGGAAACGGATACGAACGGAAACCGCGTCACCTACGACTATGACGTGATGAACCGGCAAATCCGGATCACCGGCAAGCGGGGCGACACGACGCGGCTGTTCTACGACAAGACGGGCCAAGTCATCAAGCATGTATCGCCGAATCAATATAATCCGCTTACCGATGACGGTCAGGGCACGGTCTATCGCTATGATGCGTTGAACCGACTGACGGAAGTGTTCGATGCTTACGGTCACATCGTGGAGCAGAACCGGTACAATCAGGCCGGAGAGTTGATCCGCAAGCAGAGCGAAGGGATCGGCGTCGAATACACGTATACGATCGGCGGCCGTGTGAAGCAGATTCGCACCGCCGAGGCCAGCGCGAAGGGCAAGGTGAGCCAAGAATACACCTACGACGCGGCAGGCAACATTACGGGCATCGTGGACGGCGAAGGGAATGCGACGCGGCACACCTTGGATGCGTGGGGCAACATTAAGGTGCTCACCCGCGCGGACGGAAGCGAAGAGCGGTATAGCTATGACCGTGCCGGAAATATAACAAGCTCGACGGACGGCAACGGGCATACGACCTCGTACCGTTACAACAGTCTGGGCAAGCTGGCCGCGATTGAGGATCCGTCGCAGCAGGCGATGGTGTACCAGTACGACAAGCAGGGTCGCCTGACGCGGCAAATCGACCGCAACGAGCGCGTCATCGAATACGCGTACAACTTCGACGACCAATTGGTGAAGCGCAGAGAAGCATCCACCGGCGCGGAAGAAGCCTATATGTACAACGAGGACGGCACCTTGAAGACGGCGGTCAACGCGCATGTGCGGTATGACTATACCTACACGCCGGATGGCAAGCTGACGGCGAAGTATAGGAGCGAGCCTCAGAACGGGACCCTTCGCGAAGGGAGCCGGCCGAAATGGTTCCAGGGCACGCAGTCCGGGCAAGGCGCAGACGGAACGGGCGGCCGAGGCGGACAGCCATGGCCAAGCTGTGTGCACGGTCTGGCTGGACACGGCGCGCGTAAAGTGCTGGAATATCAGTATGACGCAGATGGAAATATGGCCGGACTAACCGATGCTGCGGGCAGACATACGGAATACCGCTATGATAAAATAGGCCGTATCGAGGAAGTGCTGCAGGGCCGGGATAGCGTAGCGAAATACAGCTACGGCGAAGGCAACCGCATCGCCTCAATCCTGTATGGCAGCGGCGTCAACGTCCAATATGGCTATGACGGGGACGGCCACATGACGAGCCTGCGGGCGACGAGTCAAGAAGGCCAGGACCTGATGCGGCACACCTATAGCTACGACAACAACGGCAACCAGATTGCCAAGATGGAGCAGCATCAGCTCACCCTGTACGGCTACGACCGTCTGAACCGCCTGTTGGAGGCGGATTACGGCAGCGGAGCGCAAGAGTCGTTCAGCTACGACCGGGCGGGGAACCGCATTCGCCGCGTGTTGGACGGGCAGACAACGAGCTATACCTACGACAGCCGCAATCGGTTGTTGTCGTTCTTGGAAGAGGATAGTCGCCAAACCGAGTTCGAATACGATCGCCAAGGCAATATGGTCTCTGAACGTTCTGGCCGCGGCACCACGACCTATTCGTACGACGCGTTCAACCGGACTGCCAAGGTGGAGAAGCCGGATGGCAGCCATATCCACCATGAGTACGACCCCGAGGGTTTGCGCAGCGGCATCCGCGAGAACGGCGTTACCAGCCGCTTCGTGTATGACGGCTGGAACATGGTCAATGAGTTGGACGGGGAGCATAACATCAAGGCATCCTATGTCCGCGGCCATGAATGGCTCGCGCAGGTGGATGGCAGGGGAGATTCCTACTACTACCTAAAAAACCAGCACGGCGATGTCGCGCACATCACGAACCGCCTCGGCAGAATCGTAAACAGCTATGAGTACGACGCGTTCGGTCGCACTCTATCCGCCACAGAAGGCATCCCGAACCGCTTCCGCTATGCGGGCGAGCAGTATGACCACACGACGGAGCAGTATTACCTGCGCGCAAGGTTCTATAACCCTGTAATCGCCCGGTTTACGCAAGAGGACGAGTACCGGGGCGACGGACTGAATTTGTACGCGTATGTCGGGAACAACCCGATTAATTACGTGGACCCGAGCGGGTACAGCAGCCAGTCATGCGGTGGCGGCGGTAAGAAGGAAGGGCCTTTTGGGGGGACGGGTGAAGCGGGCGTAAGTAAGGTTGATGGATGGTTAGTTGGGAAAAAAGGCGAGGTTAATTGGAAGAGCAGACCTAACTTTGGACATACTTTTGAAACACATGGTGCAGGTAATAAGAATTTAGAGTCATTGAAAGGACGAGCAAGAACTGTTAATGAACTAGGAAAAATGACAGAACAAGGTCAATGGCTTGATAATCAAAAAACAGCAGAATTTCTAAATTCGTATGGTAAAGTTGATAAGCCAACCATTGTTGATATACCAGAGGGGTTAGGACAAGTAATAAAACCATCTTGGGATATAATACCAGCTACAAAAGCAGTTATTATCCCTAGTTCAAAAACGGGTAAACTAATAACTTCATATCCTGTAAGTGAAGCATTTAAATTGAAATAGTAATTGAAAAAAGGAGGAAAAATTCAATGTTTAGAATGTATTTACAGCATAAAAACAACTTTGACAAATTGACTATTGAAGAAAAAGAATATGATGATGAGCTTGATGATGAAACTAGTATAATATCTGACATTTGTAAATATTTACATCAAACTAAAAATATTGAGTTTATTGTTTCAGGGTTTGGAAGTGAACTTTGGCCAGTAGATTGTAATTTCGACCTTCCATTGATTATTGAAGAATTGCCAGAGATAATTCAAAATTTCAATAAAAATGAATACAACTTCCGCTTAGGTTTTTATGAGCAGGGTGTAATGAGGGAGATAGGCTTTAGAGAGGAAGGTGGAAAGATGCAGTTAGAATGCAAAAGTTTAATACCTGGATGGTTACCATCACCTTCGCACATAGTAATGGAAAAGTCAGACGTGAAAAAAATGCTAGAAGAATTGTTTGAAAATTTTATTGCTTATAGCAAAAAGGTATGTCCAGAACTACTAAATGAAAAACTTTTTAGGGATTGGATTTACCTCAATAATATCTCTTATATGTTAGAATAAGGTACAAAGTGCTTATGAAACCTCAGAGGGGAAAATTACAATTCACTAAGCACAACAGATTATTGGGTTCACAGGTAAAGCTAAGCCTTGCAAATTTATTAAATCAGGTCTTATTGGAGATATATTCTCTGTTGAGACCTGTTTCTTTTTGCCCCGCCCAAGACAAGAAAAGCGGCGGGGCTACCCAGTGTCGAATGAATCACCTTTACGACTATGAATAAAAGTAACCCTAGTGATACCAGAGGCCACTGAAAAAGTCCCTTAGTCCTGAAAGAGACCATTCTTCATTTTTTTGAAGAGTCTGTCTCTTTTTTTCGGTATAATCAAAGTAACTCATCAAAGGCTGGTGATCTCTGTGCTCCCGAAGCAACAAAGCTTTATTTTGAGCCCATATATGGAACTCTACAATCTGGTAGTTCCCAAAGATAATCTACTGCGCAGAATGGACGAGTTGGTGGA
>NZ_JAMAWB010000030.1:0-66086 GCF_023713585.1 Paenibacillus sp. MER TA 81-3 | reverse complement strand
CGCCAGCGTTCGTCCTGAGCCAGGATCAAACTCTCCGTTAAAGTTAGTTTGACTTGCTCATGTATTGCTGACGAGGTTGTTAACCTCTATTACACAAACGTTTCACTCGTTGTTCAGTTTTCAAAGAGCAATCTTTATTTCATCAAGCAACCAATTTTCTTAGTTACTTTCTTTTTCTCACCGCCGTATCAGCGGCGACTTTTATAATATATCATGTCTTTCAGTTGAAGTCAATAACTTTTTTAAAGTTTTTTCTTCAACTTTCGTTTTCTCTTCTGTCGACAAGTTTTTTTCAAAACTCGATTTAGAAGGGACGAGAAATAATTTATCATAAATCGAATGCCTAGTCAACACATTTTTCGATATTTTATGCAATCCAGTTTCATTCATATCCTGACGCGCATTTCCACGCTTCGTTCCATTTAGACTTACATGTCAATTACATAGGAATAATGCGATGATTCCGTGCATATCTGGATAGTTCCTTCGGCGAAGCAATGCGAGCATACATCCTGAAGACGGTGCGATACCGTTTGGATATTGCTTGACGAACTTCTGCGTCCAATCGGTTATCACTCAAATCAAGCAGCATTTCATCTAATTCTTTCCGTAGCATGTAGCTCAGTTCTTTGCATTCTCTCTCATTAAACAGAAAACCTAACATTACGCAGCAGCCTCCCTTAACGACAATACAACACACCATCGACTCTAACAATCCGGACATTCTTCAGCTTCACGTCGCCTTCGCTACCGGCTTCCAATGAAGCCAAAGAATACCGCTTTACTGTTATGCACAATTTTATGATGTTTTATCACAAGGCCGGTACGTAATCATTTTATTTCATTAGCCACAATGTTACGGTACTCTCAATGACTGCGGCAATTAGCAGCAAGGCGGTCACCCATACCGCACCGGCACCTGTACGCTTGGTCCATTCCGCTAGACTCACCTCTCTTCGCCGTTCCCGCTTCCCGAACCATTTTCTCAACAGCAGCATACCGAATTTCATGCCATAAGCTCCGGCAATCAAAATTGCGGGGATTTCCAAAATACCGTGAGGAAGCACCCCCTTAACAACCAGCTCCGCAATATCAACACCTTTTGACTCCATTACACGCAGCAAGAATCCGATCACCATTCCGTTTACTAGTAGAAATCCAGCTGGGATGAGACCGAACGCGATGCCTGCAAACATGATCAACACCGCTTTAATGGCGTTATTATAAAAAATAAACACAAAGAACGACAGCTCCTGATTATCGGACTGCATCAATTGATTGCGAGCCCCTTCAAGACCCTGCAGCTGCTGAAGCACGAATTGCTCCAGCCCGCTCCAATTGTTGCCGAGTACATAGCCGGCCGTAAAGATCACCACAGAGGCAAGCAAATACCAGCGTAATTCTTTCAGCGTGTTCCACCATGAAGCTAGACTTAGCATAACTTCTATACCCTCTCTTTTCCCGTGCTCTTCCAAATACCATACGTAGTGAAGCCTGGAGATCACTACGGAATTTCTTGGGAAAGCTGCGGTCTTATTTTATTACCCCAAGCATACAGTGTATTAAACAAGCATGACAAGCTGCACGATGGTGGCTTGTTCTTAAGCGTAACTTCCCCTGTTCAATCTTTTGATCGTTACCGAGAGGAGCGCATTTTGTCATGAATTACTTTTATGTGTTTAGCGGTAAAAAAATGAAACGCGTCTTTTTCCTCGTCGTCGCCGCGCTATTCGCTGCTGGTGTCGTTTACGTGGAGAGTGACAACATCACCGTATTTTCAGAAGGGAGTCCTTCTGCCATCTACAGTGTGCCCACGGCTAAAAAGCTTATCGCGCTCACCTTCGACATAAGCTGGGGGGACAAGCGGACAGAGCCTATTCTTAAGATCCTTGAGGAGAAAGGGGTCAAGAAAGCAACATTCTTTCTCTCCTCCCCTTGGAGCAAGACCCATCCCGATATGGTGAAAAAGATCGTCGATACAGGATTCGAGGTTGGAAGCCACGGGCACAAGCATGTAAACTACAGCAGCCTAAGCGATGAAGAAATCCGCAAGCAGATTGCGACCGCACACCAGATCTTGTCAGATGTAACCGGCAAAGCGCCGAACTTGATTCGGATGCCGAACGGTGATTTCGACAAGCGAGTCCTTCGCATCGCTAACAGTCTGAATTATAAGGTTATTCAATGGGATACCGATTCATTGGATTGGAAAAATCCCGGCGTGGACACGATCGTAAATCGTGTCGTTAAGAAAGCGCACCCTGGCGATATCGTGCTGCTGCATGCAAGCGATTCGTGCAAGCAGACCCATCTAGCCCTTCCGGCCATCATCGATCAGCTTCGCGCGCAAGGCTACGAATTCGTCACCGTATCCGAACTCATTCAGCAGACGGAATTGAAAAGTAAAACCATTCAAGACCAATCTACGATGAATCAGCATTTGCACGATGCGGCGGGAATGTAGCCCAACTAAAAAAGCTGACGGAACCCCCGTCAGCTTTCTTTTTTGTCCAGAATGCGGTGCAAAATGAGAATTTGGTAAGCATTGCATGCCGCAAGCGGAATATAGACGAACCACGTAGCCATGTTGCCGATGGTAAGCGCTGACAACGTTTCGATAGTCGTAACCGCAATCATGAAGAATACCGTCGGAATGAACGCGGAACGATTCGTCGCCCGTACTTTGTAATAAGCAACGACAAGCGCAACCAGCAGCACGACGATACCGAGAATAATGTCATTCACACCGTTCGTTACAGCGTCACCTGCGAGCAAGGTGCGAAGGAACATTAAGTCCAGCCACACGATAACTGTAAGCAGAACTTGAACGTACGGCCACGCCTTCTTAAAAATACCGAGAGCGATGTAATTCAGCGTCAAATAGGCAAAGAAACCCATCTGCGAATATACGCTGATCATACAACCGCTTAGTATCAGCTGCAGCACATTCAGCATAATATCCACTGGACCGTTAAAATTAGAAAACTCTTGTTGGAACACCTGTAAGGAGAGACCAATAATAAGTGTAATCGCTCCACCTAGACATAGTGTCGTCCAGAATAAATAAGACCATTTTTTCAAATTCAAGGCGCTCCACCTCCACAATGTTCATTATTTTACCAATCTTCTCAGCAAAAAACTATCGCTGTCAAACATAATTCATAATTTTCTCTGCCATACTACGCGTGAAGGACGGATTTTGCAGCGGATTTTATCGAACGCGCAGCGTCCATTCAGGACAGAAAGGAGGGCCTATTCCATGAAGTCAAGATTCATTCGTCTTACGCTGGTTGGCGCCATGTTCGTCACGCTCCTATCCGCCTGTGGCATGGAACAGCAAGCTTCGAGCACTACAATGGATTATAAGGATCTAAAGACCATGGTGGTGGACATCCTCAAGACAGAAGAAGCGCAAAAAGCCATACAGTCGTCCCCATCCGGCGGCGGGATGCAAATGAAATCCTTAAATATGCAGCAGCAAGAACAAATCCGGACGGCAGTAAAGGACACACTCATTTCACCTGATTATCAGCAAACGGTAGAAAAAGTGATGACTGACCCGAAATTCGCCGGTGAATTCGCGAAAGTCGTTAGTAAAGAAAATAAACAAATTCATAAAGAATTGATTAAGGATCCCGCTTATCAGCAATCCGTCGGAGATATTATTAAATCCCCTGACATGATGAAGTCATATTTAGACATGATGAAGACCCCGGAGTACCGCAAGCAGCTGATGGCGGTCGTCAAGGATTCGATGAGCAGTCCCATCTTCAGGCTCGAAGTTATGGATTTATTAAGTAAAGTTGTAAAGGAAGAGCTGCAGCCGAAGGAAAAGGGCGGTAAGAAAGGAAAAGGCGGAGAACAGAAGGAAGGCGGCAGTAGCGAGGGCAGCGGTGGAGGCGGCGACGATGATGGCGGCAGCGATAGTGGCTCTGGATCCTAGAGCGCTTACAAAACAAGAGGGAGCCGCGATGGCATCCCTCTTCACGCCGTTATGATTTTAATCGATGATCTACACTTCTGGCCAATTCCATGTATTGCGCTCCAATGATGGACTCTTCTTTATATACAGAAGGTGCGAACTCCCGTTCGGAAGGGTGGTTGTCCGTACTTCCAAGCGGAATCTGCGCGAGCAGGTCGACGTGAAGCTCTTCTGCCAGCTTCGCGCCGCCTCCGCGCCCAAATACATACTGCTTCTCGCCGCATTTTCCGCATTCGAGATATGCCATATTCTCGACGATACCTAGAATATCATGCTTTGTATGAATCGCCATCGTCCCTGCTCTTGCAGCAACAAATGCCGCGGTCGCATGTGGTGTAGTGACGATAATTTCCTTGCTCTGGGGTATCATCTGATGGACATCAAGCGCGACATCGCCGGTTCCAGGCGGGAGGTCCAGCAGCACATAGTCAAGTTCGCCCCACTCCACCTCTTGGAAAAAGTTACGGAGCATCTTGCCCAGCATTGGCCCGCGCCATACGACTGGGCTGTTGTCCTCGACAAAGAATCCCATGGACATCACTTTCACGCCAAAGCGCTCCATCGGTATAATGAGATTGTCCACTACTACCGGCCGCTCATCAATGCCCATCATGTCGGGCACACTAAAGCCGTAAATATCGGCATCAATCAATCCGACGCGCTTGCCAAGGCGTGCCAAGGCCACAGCCAAGTTGACCGTTACGGTTGATTTACCGACGCCGCCTTTTCCACTAGCTACAGCGATAAACTGTACCCCAGAGGTCGGATCAAGAAGCGGATGCTCAACTCCCGCTTGAGGTCCTTTTAGATTTTGGGCTGGTTGCCCTGTCCCCTGAGCTTGACCGGCTTGATCCTGAGCCGGCTTCAATCCGATTGCAGCCTGTTCGTGTTCAGAAGCAAGTCGGATACGAACATGAACATCTTGAATAGACAATGCGGACAAACGGCTCTTAATCTCCTGAGTTAACGCTTCTCTTGCCGCTGCATCCGCAGCCTGAGGGGTGATTACCGCAGTTAACTTCACTTCCCCCGTTCTGACCATCATATCTCGAATCCAGCCTATGCTTGTCATGTTTTGTCCGGTTACCGACTCTTTCAAACCTTGCAGCGCTTGCAGCACTTCCTCTTTCGTAATCAAGATGGCACCTCGTCTCATATCAAGGTCTATTGATAAATGATGAATGATGTACGATTACTATTATAGCACAGCTTCACTTTTTACCAATGTTTTCCCCTGCTATAAATCGCAAAATCCCTTTATACACCGAGGCTGCCACCTTGCGCTGATATTGCTCATCCGCTAACTTGCGCGATTCTTCCGGATTAGATAGGAATCCGACTTCCACGAGTGCGGTCGGCATACTTACCTTATCCATCAAATATAAGCGCCGGTCGACCGGCTTAGCCACCCGCTCTGTATTCTCCAAGTTCCGGCGAATTTCCGATTGAATCCACTTGGCGAGCCGCTCGCTCTCCGGATTGCGCGCCGTATAAAAAGTTTGCGCCCCATTCCAGCGCTGAGAAGGGATGCTGTTCATATGCAAACTGATGAGAAGATCCGCTTTTTTCTCTTCCACAAAGCTGACCCGCTGCTTCAAATCCTCGGCTTTCCGCCTCGCATATCCTTTTGTATCCCCATTGGCAAGGTCATAGTCCCCTTCTCGCGTCATGAAGACAACTGCACCGGCCTGCTGCAAGTAATCGCGCAAATATAAAGCGATAGACAGATTAATGTCCTTCTCGATGACTCCTTGCCGGCTTACCGCTCCACCATCCGGTCCACCGTGTCCCGCATCAATGGCGATCACCTTGCCGGACAAAGGTATTGTCCAATAGGTCCATGTCTTTGTAACTGGCATATCGGCAGTCATAATGACGATGACGATAAGCACAAGACAAATGCTAATGATCCACTGCCGGACATGGCGCAGCGGTATCCACAGGATGGAAGTCTTTCGCTGCTTCTTTTCACTCATAAAATAAGTCCACCTCCGCCCCCATACAGACTCCTAATCATCTATATGGGACAGGGTGGACAAATATACGTCGCTTCAAAGGATATCCTTCTAATCAGTTGGATTCCTCGTCTACACGTCGCTGGATACAGACTGCGCCATGCCTTCAATAAGAATGCGCGCCACTTCCGGACGCGAGAACTGCGGCGGCGGGCATGTGCCGTCACGAAGTAAAGCCCGCACCTTTGTTCCAGACAGCGCCACATGCTGTTCCTTCGGATGAGGGCACGTCTTGCTGGATGCCATATTGCCGCAGGTGATGCAGAAAAAGCTATGCTCGAAGAAGAGCGGTTGAATCCCCAGTTCCTCAGGGGAGAATAAACGAAAGACTTCTTGCGCTTCATACGTTCCGTAATAGTCTCCTACACCCGCATGATCACGGCCGACGATAAAGTGGGTACAGCCGTAATTTTTACGTACGATAGCATGGAAGATCGCTTCTCTCGGACCCGCATAACGCATCGCAGCTGGAAATACGCCGAGAAATACCCGGTCCTCTGGATAATAATGCTCCAGCAGGCTCACATAGCTGCGCATCCGCACATCTGCAGGCACATCGTCTGATTTCGTCTCCCCGACTAACGGATTCAAAAATAATGCATCGACGATTTCCATCGCGCTCTTCTGAATATATTCATGCGCCCGATGAACGGGGTTACGGGTCTGGAAGCCTACAACTGTCCGCCAACCCCGCTCTTCGAACAGGCGGCGGGTATCAGCGGGATCAAAGTAATACTGTTCGAATTGCTCAGGCTTTGCACGCTGCAGCACTAGTACGTTTCCGCCAACATACGTATCGGGACGCTCCAGCAGCTTCTGCACTCCCGGATGCTCCGAGTCTGCCGTCTTGAATACTTGTTCGGCTTCCTTTAACTGGTCCACGCTATATATACTTTCAACGTCTATCGTTCCATAGATGATTCCATCCTCTTCCCCGATAAGTGCAGCGGTTGAGCCTATCGTCAACGTCTCGGCGATGTATTCCGGAACGGCAAGCGTGATTGGCAGGCTCCATACTGTACCATCTGCCAAGCGCATTCGTTCTACGACGCTCCTATAGTCATTTGCATTCATAAATCCAGTGAGCGGAGAGAACGCGCCGACACCTATCAAATCTAAATCCGAGAGCGTACGCCGATTGATGTGTATTTCCGGCAACGATTTGGCTTCGTTGAGCTTCCGTTCAATATCCTGTTCAGGAACGAATCGATTGATGAGTTGTCCGCCATGAGGCAAAATTGAGGTCATAACTGAAGTCTCCCTTCAAGAGGTTGTTCAAAAAGTCTCCTTTTGAACACGCACTTCTATTTGTGTAGTCCACACTCGACTTTTTCGCTTCCTGACCAACGCCCTGCACGAGGGTCCTCTCCTGGCTGTACTGCACGTGTGCAATGAATGCAGCCGATACTAGGATAATTGAGATCATGAAGCGGATTGTAGATGACGTTATGGCTATGAATGTAATTCCAGACATCTTCCCAACTCCATGCCGCTAGCGGGTTGAATTTAATTAATCCGAATTTGGTGTCATACTCCACCTTCTTCGCATTGGCACGTGTCCGCGCTTGATCGCGGCGTATGCCCGTAATCCAAGCATCATATTTACTTAATATTCCTGTTAATGGTTCTACTTTACGCAAGTTGCAGCAAAGATTGGAGTTATTCAACCATAATTGATCGCCGTAGGCTTCGGCTTGAGCTTCAGGGGAAAGTTCAGGGGCTACGCGAACAAATTCCAAATCGTAACGTTCAGAGATGCGATTACGGGTGTTATACGTTTCATCGAAATGAAACTCCGTATCCAGATAGAAAATATCGGTTGATGGACTGAGCCGCTGCAGCATATCGACTAAAACGACATCTTCCGCACCAAAGCTGCAAGCAAACGTCAAATTCGGAAAGGCTTGAACAGCCTCAGCAATAACTTCTTCCGGTTCAGCATGTTCGAATTGTTCCGCTTTCTCACTTACGAACGCTTCCTTTTCCAACAAATTCATAATTGCATCCTCCGCATACTCATTTTAATTCATAGTATTTTGGTATGTTTTGTATACTTTATAATTATAGAATGTTTCCTATCTTTGTCAATTTGTTTTTTCTGTATTTTGAACCGACATTACAGCCTATTCCGGGCGATCGCCCTAGGTGAATCAAAATTGGGTATAAAAACACCGATACCTGCGTGAGGTATCGGTGTGCTTGTTGAGGAACCAATATGACAAATGAAACTCATTCATGCAACGCATAATCGATAGAGAATGGCTGCCCAGACCAAGCTTTCTTCGAAGTCCACTCCGCCCCCCCTTGCCAGAACGGATGCGACAGGGACAAGGCGAGCGGCAGAAGCGCAGTCGAGCAAAGATAGAGGCTGCCGGTCGAGATATACGTCTCACCGATGTCCGGTTGATGTCCGCAAAATCCAACCGTCAACCATCCATCTCGTGTGTAGGTGCCCGGCGCATCCATCATACGACGCATCACAGCCGTCAAGCCGCATCGCACCTGCGATGGAGTCATTGATTCAGGCAGTTCATCAAGCCATGCGATCTGTGCAAGCGTCTGCAATGCGCCGCAGCGGTAAGCTAACGAACGGCCAACAGGAGGGATCGTTCCTTCCGGAGATATGCTGCGCTCCTGCTGCAACGCATATCGCTGTGCTCGCCTTAACACGCTCGGCTTCATCTTGTTCCAATCCGGATACAGATCGCCAAGCAATCGGAGCATATCGAGCAGCATTGACTGAATCACGAAGCTGTTGTAATAATCTGCGTGGTACGCTGGCCCGTCACCGTATATTCCGTCACCGACATACCACTGCTCATGCTGCTTTAATGCGTAACGCATCGGATCCCATTCCGCTTCGCCAACATGATATAGTGCCGCTTCAATCATTGCGGAGAACAGCAGCCAGTTGTTGAAATGCGGCTTACGCATCCGGGTGCTCTTCCACGCTGTAATGACATTGCGCTTGACCCGTTCGCTTAACGGGTTCCATAGCGCCTCCGGCGCACGCAGCACACCTTGGCACAGAAACGCCGTATCGACGATCGGTTGGTATCCAGAGGCGAAGTTCATATAGTCTGGTGAATTCGGATCAGTAGCAGCGTCCATAGCTTCCACATACAGCTTGCTCAGTTCCAGCCGGAGCTGCTCCTCTTCCGCAAGACCACCTACCGAACCGAGCCAAGGCGCGATTCCGGCCATCAGCCGCCCGAATGCCTCCAGGTATGTATAGTACTCCCGATCCACACCGTTGGACTCGATCGGCATATCAAGCTTCAATCGGCGCTCCGCCAGCGCCATCAATACGGGACGCGCTACCCGATTGAGCACCTCTAGCCAATATTGTCGGTCTACTACTGCCGGCTCGTCTCCATTCCGCTGCTCAGCATATTTTTCCTTGCCACCGTCTTGATTAACCTGTCCCGACCTTCTCGCTTCATTCTCTTCGCCCCCATCCCTCATATCCCCGAAATAAGCTACCTTCGACGTTTATTATATCGAATGATGGCGCGTTGTGAGCATGATATCTGTTATACGCAAAAAAACCCTCTTGCGACCGTAGTCGTAAGAGGGTTGATTCCGTTCGTAATCCAATCTTAACGTTTCGAGAACTGAGGCGCACGACGAGCTGCTTTAAGACCGTATTTTTTACGCTCTTTCATACGTGGATCGCGCGTCAGGAAGCCTGCTTTTTTCAAAGACGGACGAAGCTCTGGATCAGCTTTCAGCAATGCACGGGAAATACCGTGACGAATTGCGCCAGCTTGACCAGTGATACCGCCGCCATGAGCCAGAACCAACACGTCATATTTGCCGAGTGTTTCTGTAAGGTTCAACGGTTGCTTCACGATAAGCTTCAAAGTTTCCAAACCGAAGTATTCATTAAGGTCGCGTTTGTTGATAACGATGCGGCCTTCGCCCGGTACTAGGCGAACGCGCGCTACCGAATGCTTACGACGACCTGTCCCATAGTATTGTACTTGTGCCATGAAACTGTCCTCCCCTTTCTATTATCCGCGAAGTTCGTAAACTTCAGGTTGTTGTGCTTGATGTGGGTGCTCTACGCCGGCATAAACTTTAACACGAAGTTTCATTTTATTGCCCATGCGCGTTTTTGGCAGCATGCCTTGAACAGCGAGTTCCACCATACGCTCAGGTTTTTTGTTCAACATTTCTTGAGCGCTTGTCACTTTCAAACCACCTGGATAGAAAGAGTGACGGTAGTACATTTTGTTTTGCAATTTCTTGCCAGTCAACACGATTTTGTCAGCGTTAACGATGACAACGAAGTCACCTGTATCAACGTGAGGCGTAAATGTTGTTTTGTGTTTGCCGCGAATCAATGCAGCTGCTTCACTTGCCAGACGACCAAGCGTCTTACCTTCAGCGTCAATAATGTGCCATTTGCGCTCAACTTCAGCTGGCTTGGCCATGTATGTGGTACGCATGAAATATCCTCCTCTGATGACATTTGACGCAACAGTAAGTTGCGTTACAAATTCATTGTTAACGTTCATTCCATTGTTGCATGTCTATATTCGTTCAACTCAATGTTATGTCTTGTTAAAAACTGCTACAAGCAGTGTGATTTCTTTATCGGGGCCGTGGGAAGCCTAAAGAAACACAAATGTTATTTTACAATATTAAAGCGATTTTTGCAAGGGATTTTTTCGATTCACTTGGATGCGTTGTTATCCGTGTGAAACTGTTCTTCTCCATTGTAATCCACGTGCCAGAGTGTAAGTCCGTGGGGTACTGCAGTTGGACCGGCGGCTTTTCGACTCTTGGCTTCCAAAATGCGTGGAATATCAGCCGGAATGAGCTTTCGTTCGCCAACCCGCAAGAGTGTCCCTGCAATGATGCGCACCATATTGTATAGAAATCCGTTTCCGGTCAGTTCCAAATGAAGGCGGCCCCTGCCCTCTTCCCCTGTCTCACTTGGCTCAATATCCAACCGAGCGGTGTAAAGGGTACGCACATTGGACGTTTTCGTCGATTTCGGCGAAACGAAAGAAGTAAAGTCATGCTCTCCAACAAAATAGCGGACTGCCTCTTGCATGGCTGTCATATCAAGAGGTCTGTGATAATGGAATTCATAATTCCGGCGGAACACATCCGGTTGCCGTTCTGCACATATGGAGTAACGATACGTCTTGCGTTTCGCCGAGTAGCGAGCGTGGAATGACTGCGGCGCTTCCCAGGCTTCTCGAATGACGATGTCATCAGGTAATCGTGAATTCAACGCCAGACACCAGCGGTCGGCAGGAATCATCGATGCGGTTGCAAAGTTGAACACTTGACCGTACGCATGAACTCCTGCGTCTGTGCGGCCAGATGCCATAATGGACGTCTGTTCGTTGGTCAGCATGTATATCGCGCGTTCGATGCGGCCTTGAACCGTATCCAGCTCCGGTTGAGCTTGAAAACCGCAGTAAGCTGTCCCGTCATAGCTTAATACCATTCCAATGTTACGCATTGGTTGTAACCCTCCCGATAAAAAGAAAAGCTCCTCAGGGGGAGCCTTCCTTCACGCCGCAAAATGCGTCGTTATCGTACGTGTGACATCACCGCGATTACGCGCGGTCAACCAGTTCCAAATACACCATAGGCGCGGAGTCGCCACGGCGAGGACCAAGTTTCAAAATGCGCGTATATCCGCCCGGACGCTCAGCATAACGTGGTGCTAGCTCCGAGAACAGCTTTTGAATTGCGTCTTGTTCGCCATTCAACGTTTCGCGGCGCACGAATGCAGCCACTTGACGACGAGCATGCAAATCACCGCGTTTTGCAGACGTGATTAGTTTTTCAGCGATGGAACGAACTTCCTTCGCCTTCGCTTCTGTCGTTTGAATGCGCTCATACAAGAACAAGTCAGTTACCAAGTCGCGGAACAATGCTTTACGGGCACTGGAATCGCGACCCAACTTTTGGTATGCCATTGCTATTTCCCCTCCTTCTAAGCCAAGTCCCGTTTAGTCTTCCATGCGTAAGCCCAATCCGAGTTCTTCGAGCTTCTCTTGAACTTCCTCCAAAGACTTGCGGCCCAAGTTGCGAACCTTCATCATATCTTCTTCGGTCTTCGTAATCAGCTCTTGAACCGTATTGATGCCTGCACGCTTCAAGCAGTTATAGGAACGAACGGAGAGATCGAGCTCTTCGATAGTCATCTCAAGCACTTTCTCTTTCTTGTCTTCCTCTTTTTCGACCATGATTTCTGCGTCTTTCGCTTCATCCGTCAATCCGACGAAAAGCATCAGATGCTCCGTCAAAATTTTCGCGCCGAGGCTCACCGCTTCTTCTGGTCGAATGCTTCCATCCGTCCACACTTCAAGGGTTAACTTGTCGTAGTTGGTTACTTGACCTACACGCGTATTTTCAACGCTGTAGTTTACACGCGAAATCGGTGTGTAAATCGAATCTACCGGGATAACCCCGATAGGTTGGTCTTCCCGTTTGTTTCGATCCGCAGGAACGTAACCACGTCCACGATTTGCGAAGATTCGCATGTGGAGTCTGGAGCCTTGTGCTAATGTCGCAATGCGGAGATCCGGGTTCAAAATTTCCACATCGCTATCCGCTCGAATATCGCCAGCCGTTACAACCCCGTCGCCTTCCGCATCGATTTCGAGAACTTTCTCTTCATCAGAATGGATTTTCAGCGACAAGGACTTCAAATTCAAGATAATTTCAGTAACGTCTTCATAGACGCCTGGAATCGTCGAGAACTCATGTAAGACGCCGTCGATTTGAACAGACGTCACTGCCGCGCCCGGCAACGAGGAGAGCAGAATACGGCGCAGGGAGTTGCCCAGCGTTGTTCCGTATCCTCGCTCTAATGGTTCTACGACAAATTTGCCGTATGTGCCTTCCTCATTGACGTCAACGGTCTCAATTTTCGGCTTTTCGATCTCAATCACTGTATAACCCTCCTTCAAACGTCGCTGGCGTTTATCAACGTCAAACACCTAAGGTCGGTCGATTCATGCAGTATGCCTAAACAACCATTATTCCCAACAGGCGCTAGCTTAATACTACACGCATCGGTGTGCCATCATTAAACGCGACGACGTTTTGGTGGGCGGCAGCCGTTGTGCGGGATTGGCGTTACATCTTTGATCATGCTAACTTCCAAACCTGCAGCTTGCAAGGAACGGATGGCAGCTTCACGACCTGCGCCTGGTCCTTTAACCATAACTTCAACCGACTTCATGCCATGTTCCATTGCTGCTTTAGCAGCGGACTCAGCAGCCATTTGAGCTGCGAATGGCGTCGATTTACGAGAGCCTTTATAGCCCAAACCGCCGGAACTAGCCCAAGAAATTGCGTTGCCGTGTGGATCCGTGATAGTTACGATCGTGTTGTTAAACGTAGAACGGATGTGTGCCACACCGGTCTCAATATTTTTACGGTCACGACGTTTAGTACGTACGACTTTTTTTGGTTTAGCCATTGCTACTTATCCCCCCTTACTTCTTCTTGTTCGCTACCGTACGACGAGGGCCTTTACGTGTACGAGCATTTGTCTTAGTACGTTGTCCACGAACAGGCAATCCGCGACGATGACGGATACCACGATAGCATCCGATTTCAACCAAACGTTTCACGTTCAGAGAGATCTCACGACGAAGGTCACCCTCAACCTTTACCGTTTTGTCAATCAGCTCACGAATTTTGTTCACTTCGTCTTCCGTCAAATCGCGAACGCGAGTATTAGGGTTAACGCCAGCCTCAGTGATTACTTTTTTAGAAGTTGTTTTACCAATACCAAAAATGTATGTCAAGGCGATCTCAACGCGTTTATCCCGTGGCAAGTCTACACCAGCTATACGAGCCATTTACGCTACACCCCCTTCTTATCCTTGTTTTTGTTTGTGCTTTGGATTCTCACAGATTACCATAACATTGCCCTTGCGTCGAATGACTTTGCATTTTTCGCAAATTGGCTTAACAGAAGGTCTTACCTTCATGCTGAATACCTCCCAGTTCTCAAGTTGCACGTCAAACCGTCTTCTGACGCGTCGAACGGTCTGCAAGTGCATGCAAGCGCTGCTCGGAACGAGCCGAGTGCTACTTCCGATAAGTGATGCGACCTTTGCTCAAATCATATGGCGACAGTTGCACGACCACTTTGTCCCCCGTCAGGATACGGATGAAGTGCATCCGCAGCTTTCCGGAAACGTGGGCAAGAATTTGATGACCGTTCTCCAACTCAACCCGAAACGTCGCATTCGGCAACGGCTCAATGACCGTACCTTCCACTTCAATTACGTCTTCTTTGGCCACCGTCATTCTCCTCTCTGTTCAGCATGCTGAGCGGCTTGTTCCTCGGCAAACTTCGATATAACGTAACGAAGCTTGCTATTGGTTACCCGACCGCTTTCATTTAAACTTTGGACAACTTCATGACTCATTGCGGTTTGCAATTCGAGATGAAGCAAGTTTTTTCGTTTAGGCTGGTCAAACTTACGTTTGTCCCCATCCGCTATCTTGACGTAGCGCGATTCTTCAATGCCAATGATGACTGCATACTTGCTGGCATCACGACCTCGAAGCACCTTGACGAATTGGCCGAGACGTGGTTCTCGCACTTCATTCATGTAAGTTCACCTACTCAACCAGCTTCGTCAAAATTTCGCAACCGTCCGGCGTCACAGCTACTGTATGCTCGAAATGAGCGCACAGCGTCCCGTCCACCGTCACGACCGTCCAGTTATCCGCGAGCGTCTTGACGTGTCGTTCTCCGGCAATGACCATCGGCTCAATCGCCAACGTCATGCCCGGTTTGAGCCGCGGGCCGCGATCCGGGATACCATAGTTCGGGATTTGCGGCTCTTCATGAAGCTCCGCACCGACCCCGTGCCCGACGTACTCCCGCACGACGGAAAAACCTGCATCTTCGATAACGCGTTGAATCGCGTGGGATATCGTGTACAGACGAACGTCTGGCTTTACCAAAGCGAGTCCCGCAAACAGCGATTGCTCGGTTACGTCAAGCAACTGCTGAGCCGACTCCGAAATGGCACCAACCCCGTAGGTCCAAGCCGAGTCGCCATGATACCCGCGGTATTCCGCACCGATATCGATGCTGATGATGTCGCCTTCGTTTAATTTGCGTTTGCCGGGAATGCCGTGTACCAGTTCTTCGTTAACTGATGCGCAAATGCTGCCAGAAAAACCATTATAGCCCTTGAACGAAGGTGTCGCTCCTTGACTGTGAATGAACGTTTCTGCGATTGAATCGAGTTCACGAGTCGTTATGCCCGGCTCAATCGATTTAGCCAGAAGACGATGCGTTTCCGCTACAATTCGTCCAGCTTCCCTCATGAAGCCTAGTTCCACTTCGGACTTACAAATGATCATTTGGTTTAACCTCGCAGTAAAGATACGATTTCAGATGTCACCGTATCAATTTCCTTCTCCCCGTCAACCTGACGCAACAAACCTTTGTTCTCATAATATTCGAGCAAAGGAGCCGTTTTGTTGATATATTCGTCAAGACGCGTGCCAACCTTCTCTTCGGAATCATCCGAACGCTGGTACAATTCGCCCTGGCATTTATCACAAACGCCCTCTTGTTTTGGCGGGTTAAACATGACATGGTACGTCGCGCCGCAAGATTTGCAAATGCGTCGTCCCGTAAGACGTGCCAGCAGCAAATTGCGGTCAACACTCAGGTCGATGACGTGATTCAGCTTGCGATTCAATTGTTCCAAAATTTCATCCAGAGCTTCGGCTTGCGCCAAAGTACGCGGGAATCCATCCAACAGGAAGCCTTGTTCACAATCCGGCTGCGCGAGACGTTCGCGCACGATGCCGACCGTAACGTCATCTGGAACGAGCAGACCTTGATCAATGTATTCTTTCGCTTTCAATCCGATGGGTGTGCCCTCGCGCATTGCTGCACGGAACGCGTCACCGGTCGAAATGTGTGGAATGCCGAATTGTGTAACGATACGTTCGGCCTGCGTTCCTTTTCCTGCCCCAGGAGGCCCCATGAATAGAATGTTCATCGAATGTCACTCCCTTTACTGTAAGCACAGGCTTAACTTCGTCGGAAGTGGGGTGCTTCGATGCCATTCGTTAAGCCTCTGCCCTACAAGAAACAGCACAATAGGTGCCGATGAGCCGTTCTTGGCTTCATCAGTACCTATCGCCTATTTGTTGATGAAACCTTTGTAATGGCGTTTAATCAATTGGCTCTCAATTTGCTTCATCGTATCCAGCGCAACGCCGACGATGATGAGAATTGAAGTACCACCGATTTGAACGGAACGCGGCAATCCGGCAAGTGCTCCGAAGAACACAGGCAAGATAGAGATAAGCGCCAGGAACAGCGCACCTGCCAACGTAATGCGGGACATAACCCGAGTCAAATACGTAGCAGTCGCTTTCCCAGGACGAATGCCCGGGATGTATCCGCCGTTCTTTTTCATTTGATCCGCCATTTGTTGCGGGTTCAATTGAACGAACGTGTAGAAGAACGTGAACCCGATAATCAACAGCACGTACAAGACCATGCCAAGCGGCTTGTCATAGTACATGTGGGTGATTACCCATTTGGCCCACGGCTTATCCGCCCAGAACTGCGCAATCGTAATTGGGAACATCAACAGCGATACTGCGAAGATGACCGGAATAACGCCAGCGCCATTTACTTTGAGTGGAATATGCGTGTTCTGCCCGCCGTACATTTTGTTACCAACAACACGTTTTGCGTATTGCACCGGGATTTTGCGGTTACCTTGCTGAATGAAGATAACACCGACCACTATCAACACGATGAACAACGCGATTAGAATCATTTTGACGATGTTCAGGAACATTTGTCCGCTGCCATCGATAAATTGCGAACGATAAATCTCGCCGATATGCGTAGGGACTCCCGCAACGATACCCGCAAAGATTAGGATCGAGATGCCGTTCCCGATGCCCTTCTCTGTGATTTGTTCACCAAGCCACATCAAGAAGGCCGTACCGGCAGTCAGTACAATGGCGATTACAATATAATCCGCAAATGTGGCTCCCGGAACCAATTCCATGCCATACATACGGTTAAATCCAATCGCTGTACCGAATGCTTGAATCAATCCCAAAATAATCGTGCCGTAGCGCGTAATCTGGGCTAGCTTACGTTTGCCGACTTCTCCTTCTTTCGCCCATTCCGCAAACTTTGGAATAACGTCCATGGTTAGAAGCTGCACGATAATGGATGCCGTAATGTACGGCATGATACCGAGCGCAAAGATGGAAAACTTGAACAACGCACCACCGGAGAACGTGTTCAGCAGGCTGAACAGGTCCGTTCCTTGGTTTGCTGAAGCAAAGACCGAAGTATCTACGCCAGGAACCGGAATGAAGGAACCGACGCGATATACGATCAAGACCATGAGTGTAAATAAAATCTTACGTCTCAGATCCTCGACTCGCCATATATTCGATACGGTCTTGAACATTAGATCACCTCGGATTTACCGCCGGCAGCCTCGATCTTCTCTACCGCAGATTGAGAGAACTTATTTGCTTTGACCGTCAATTTAACGGACAATTCACCATTACCCAAAATTTTGATTCCGCTCATTGGGTTTTTCACGATGCCTTGTTCCATCAGCAATTCCGGAGTTACTTCCGTGCCTGCTTCAAAGCGGTTCAATTCCGTCACGTTAATAACCGCATACTCTTTGCGAGTAGGGTTGATGAAACCGCGTTTTGGCAAACGACGGTACAGTGGGTTTTGTCCACCCTCGAAGCCTGGACGAACACCACCGCCGGAACGAGAATTTTGACCTTTATGACCACGGCCAGATGTCTTCCCATTTCCTGTCGCGATACCACGGCCAACGCGCTTACGTACGCTGCGGGAACCAGGTGCCGGAGAAAGTTCATTCAACTTCATCGTTCGACGCACCTCCTTAAATATTTATGCATTCATCATTAATTGTTGTACATGTTTCGAACAGTTGAATAGAAGCATGCAGTAGAGAACCTTATGCTTCGATTTCTTTTACTTCAACCAGATGTTTCACTTGATTGACCATTCCGCGGATCGCATCGTTGTCATTATGAACAACCGTCTGATTCATTTTGCGCAAGCCCAATGTGTTCACCGTGCTACGTTGAGTTTGCGGGCGACCGATCAGACTGCGAACGAGGGTAATTTGCAATTTCGCCATCTTTGTCCCCTCCTTATCCTAACAGTTCTTCAACGGATTTGCCGCGCAATTTCGCTACTTGTTCTGCCGTCTTCAGACGGGACAGACCTTCAAGCGTTGCGTTAACCATGTTCATAGAGTTCGAGGAACCAAGCGATTTCGTCAAGATATCGCCTACACCTGCCAACTCTAACACGGCGCGAACAGGACCGCCAGCGATAACCCCTGTACCTTCGGAAGCTGGTTTCAAGAGAACTTTACCAGCGCCGAACTGACCCATAACTTGGTGAGGGATTGTCGTGTTAACAAACGGAACATGAATCAGATTTTTCTTTGCGTCTTCGATGCCTTTGCGGATAGCGTCAGGTACTTCGGATGCTTTACCGATTCCTGCGCCGACCCAACCATTGCCATCTCCAACAACTACGAGTGCGCTGAAGCTAAAGCGGCGTCCGCCCTTTACGACTTTAGCTACGCGGTTAATTTGAACAACTTTTTCAGAAAGTTCTAACGTGTTTGGATCAACTCGCAAGTCGTCTACCTCCTTCGATTGAATTCATTAGAATTCAAGGCCAGCTTCGCGTGCCGCGTCAGCCAACGCCTGAATACGTCCGTGATACAAGTAACCGCCGCGATCGAATACGACTGTTTCGTAACCTTGTGCTTTTGCACGTTTCGCGATCAATTCTCCCACTTTGCGTGCCGATTCGACGTCACCGCCGTTTTTGATATCGGCATTAAGCTCTTTGTCCATCGTTGATGCAGATGCGATTGTTACACCTTTAACATCATCGATAAGCTGAGCGTAGATATGTTTAGAGGAACGGAATACGTTCAAACGCGGACGTTCTGTCGTTCCTTCAATTTTCTTACGGACACGAAGGTGTCTTTTCAAACGAGCTTTGTTTTTATCGGCTTTCGTAATCATCTGATTGTTTCACTCCCTTCAGTTTGACCGTCAAGCTACTAAGGTAAGTGAGCTAGGCAAGATTTTATTTCTTCTTGCCTGCTTTACCTTCCTTGCGAATAATACGTTCGCCTTCGTACTTAATCCCTTTACCTTTGTAAGGCTCAGGTTCGCGTACAGAACGAATCTTCGCTGCGTATGCACCAACGCGCTCTTTGTCGATGCCTTTAACGATAATTTTTGTTTGAGCAGGCACTTCGAACTCAATGCCAGCTTCCGGTGTAATTTCAACCGGATGGGAGTATCCAACGTTCAAGACGAGCTTGTCGCCGGACTTGTTCGCACGGTAACCTACACCGACCAACTCCAGAGTTTTGGAGAAACCTTCCGTTACTCCATTCACCATGTTGCTGATAACACTGCGAGTAGTTCCGTGCAACGAACGATGAGTTTTATTATCAGAAGGACGTTCTACGGAAATGAGAGTTTCTTCAACGGACACTTTCATGTCTTTATGAAGTTCACGCGTCAATGTTCCTTTCGGTCCTTTTACAGTAATAACGCTGTTATCCAGAGTGACAGTTACGCCACCTGGCACGTTAATTGGCTTGCGACCAATACGAGACATGTGTTGTTGCACCTCCAATCTTATGCGAATGGTTTACCAAACGTAGCAGATTACCTCGCCACCAGATTTTGCTTGGCGAGCTTCTTTGTCTGTCATAACGCCCTTAGACGTCGAAATAATTGCGATACCGAGACCGCCCAATACGCGTGGAACCTCTGTGGATTTCGTGTACACGCGCAAGCCTGGTTTACTGATGCGCTTCAAGCCTGTAATAACACGCTCGTTGTTTGCACCGTATTTCAGGAAAACGCGGATCATACCTTGTTTGTTGTCATCGATATATTCTGCATCGCGGATAAAACCTTCACGCTTCAAGATTTCAGCAATTTGCTTCTTCATCGTCGAAGCTGGCATTTCCACCGTTTCATGACGTACTGTGTTTGCATTGCGAATGCGTGTAAGCATATCTGCAATCGGATCGGACATAACCATTAGTGTAAACCTCCTTCCCGCAACAGGGTTGATTACCAGCTAGCTTTTTTAACGCCAGGAATCTGGCCTTTGTATGCCAATTCGCGGAAACAAATTCTGCAAATTTTGAACTTACGTAATACAGAGTGCGGACGACCACAGCGCTCACAGCGCGTATATGCCCGTACTTCAAACTTCGGTTTGCGTTGTTGCTTGATTTTCATCGAAGTTTTTGCCACGTAGTTGACACCTCCTAGAGATTTGTGTCGATGTATTCGGAACGAATGCTCTCCGTCCGTTTCACAATCTTAACCGTCCTGCGCGAATTACTTCACGAAAGGCATGCCGAGTTGCGTCAACAGTTCGCGGGACTCTTCATCCGTATTCGCCGTCGTTACGATGACGATATCCATACCGCGCACTTTATCTACTTTATCGTACTCGATCTCAGGGAAGATAATTTGCTCCTTCAGACCAAGTGTGTAGTTGCCGCGGCCGTCAAACGCTTTGTTCGAGATACCGCGGAAGTCGCGGACACGAGGGAGCGTGACATTGAACAATTTGTCCAAGAAGTGATACATACGCTCACCGCGCAGTGTCACTTTCACACCAATCGGCATTCCTTCACGAAGTTTAAAGCCTGCGATAGACTTCTTCGCGCGTGTGATAACTGGTTTTTGACCAGCGATTTGTTGCAGTTCAGCAACCGCTGTATCCAATACTTTGGAGTTCTGAACAGCCTCACCCATACCCATGTTGATGACGACTTTCTCCACTTTTGGAACTTTCATAACAGATGTATAGTTGAACTTCTGCATCAACGCAGGAGTAATTTCGTTTAAATAACGTTCTTTCAAACGAGCTGCCATGTAAAAAGGACCTCCTTTCCGTAAGCGTTAGTCGATGATTTCGCCGGAGCGTTTCGCTACGCGCACTTTTTTGTCGTTCACTACTTTGTAACCGATGCGCGTTACTTTACCCGACTTCGGATCCACGTGCATAACGTTCGATGCATGAATTGGCGCTTCTTGCTCGAGAATGCCGCCTTGTGGGTTCATAGCGTTAGGCTTCTGATGCTTCTTCACCATGTTTACGCCTTCTACAAGAACGCGGTTCTCACGAGGGTAAGCTGCGATAACGCGGCCTTTTTTGCCTTTGTCTTTACCCGTGATGACGATAACCGTGTCGTCTTTTTTCACGTGCAATTTATTGTTATGCGACTCGAGAATTTTCTTCAATCGTGGCATGTGTCACACCTCCTGAGTCTTGCCTGGCGGGCAAGTTGATTAAATAACTTCCGGAGCCAGGGAAACGATTTTCATGAAATCTTTTTCGCGAAGCTCGCGAGCAACAGGTCCGAAAATACGAGTCCCGCGAGGGCCCTTGTCTTCTTTCACGATAACCGCTGCGTTCTCGTCAAATGCGATATAAGAACCGTCTTTACGACGAACAGCGCGCTTTGTACGAACAATAACCGCTTTTACAACGTCACCTTTTTTGACAACGCCGCCTGGTGTTGCTTGTTTTACGGAGCATACGATCAAATCACCAACGTGAGCTGCTTTACGTCCAGTACCGCCCAACACGCGAATGCACATCAGTTCCTTCGCACCAGAGTTGTCTGCTACCGCCAAGCGTGAAAATGGCTGAATCATTCGATTGTCCTCCTTTCGGTGAAACTATCCGTCCATTAAACGAGTACTGCTTTTTCTACGACTTCAACGAGTCTCCAGCGCTTGTCTTTCGACAACGGACGCGTCTCCATGATTTTAACTGTATCGCCGATCTTTGCTTCGTTATTCTCGTCATGCGCTTTGAACTTCTTCGTATATTTGATGCGTTTGTGGTACAAGTTATGCTTCTTGTACGTCTCAACCGCAACTACGATTGTTTTGTCCATTTTGTCGCTAACGACTTTTCCGATCTGCACTTTACGAGCGTTACGTTCTTCACTCATGAGTGTAAAGCCTCCTTCCTGGATACAGGATGTCTATATTCCGAAATTGACATCAAGGTCAATTAACTGGTAATCCCAAGTTCTCTTTCACGAACAACCGTTTTTGCACGGGCAATCGCTTTACGTACGTCACGGATGCGAGTTGGGTTGTCAAGCTGTCCGGTAGCCAATTGGAAACGGAGGTTGAAGAGTTCTTCCTTGAATCCGGCAATCTTTTGTTCAAGTTCAGCAGTGGTCAAGTTGCGGAATTCACTAGCTTTCATTTGCTTCACCACCCATTTCTTCGCGTTTCACAAACTTCGTCTTGATCGGCAGCTTATGAGCAGCAAGACGCATTGCTTCGCGTGCTACATCCTCAGGGACACCAGAAAGTTCAAACATGATCTTACCTGGCTTAACTACAGCCACCCATTTCTCGACGTTACCTTTACCGCTACCCATCCGAACCTCAAGCGGCTTCGCCGTTACTGGTTTGTCAGGGAAAATTTTAATCCATACTTTACCGCCACGTTTGATGTAACGAGTCATCGCAATACGGGCAGCTTCGATTTGACGGTTCGTAATCCATGTAGGTTCCATAGCTTGTAAACCGTATTCACCGAAGTTCAACGTCGTGCCACCCTTAGCTTGACCTTTCATGCGGCCTTTTTGATGCTTACGGTGTTTGACACGTTTAGGTACCAACATGATTAGTTGCCTCCTTCCTCAACAGCCTTTTTCTTAGCCGCAGGAAGTACCTCTCCACGATAGATCCATACTTTTACGCCGATGCGGCCGTAAGTTGTATGAGCTTCAGCTGTGCCGTAGTCTATGTCGGCGCGAAGCGTATGAAGTGGCACTGTCCCTTCGCTATATCCTTCCGAACGAGCGATTTCAGCACCGCCCAGACGACCGCTAACTGCAGTTTTAATCCCTTTTGCGCCTGCACGCATGGAACGTTGAATTGCTTGTTTCAATGCACGACGGAATGAAACACGGCGTTCCAACTGTTGTGCAATGCTTTCAGCAACCAGAATAGCGTCCAAATCTGGAGTTTTAATTTCCGAAATGTTGATGTGCACTTTCTTACCGCCAGCAATTTTCGTTACTTCACGGCGAAGAGCTTCAACCTCGGAACCACCTTTACCGATGACCATGCCCGGCTTAGCAGTGTGGATTGTGACGTTAACGCGGTTAGCCGCGCGTTCAATCTCAATCTTGGAAACGGCTGAATCTTTCAATCTATTTTTAAGGAATTCACGAATTTTAACATCTTCGATCAGTAATGTGCCGAAGTCTTTCTCAGCATACCACTTGGATTCCCAGTCACGGATAATACCAACTCGAAGTCCGACTGGATTTACCTTTTGGCCCACACGTTATCCCTCCTTATTTCTCAGATACCACGATTGTAATGTGGCTAGTTCTCTTGTTGATGCGGCTTGCACGTCCCATAGCGCGTGGGCGGAAACGTTTCATCGTAGGCCCTTGGTTCGCATACACTTGCGCAATAACAAGTTTGTTCACGTCCATTTGGTAGTTATGTTCTGCATTGGCAATTGCCGAGTTCAACAATTTCTCCACCACTGGGGACGCCGATTTCGGCGTGTGGCGCAAAATTGCGATTGCTTCGCCCACTTCTTTACCGCGAATCAAGTCGATAACGAGCTTGACTTTGCGTGGAGCAATGCGAACATTATTCGCATGTGCTTTCGCTTGCATGGAAGTACCTCCCCTCAAATGCTATATCTCAAAATTATCGTCTGCCCGTTTTCTTATCGTCATCATGACCTTTGTACGTACGCGTTGGCGCGAATTCGCCAAGCTTGTGTCCGACCATATCTTCCGTTACGTACACAGGCACGTGTTTACGGCCGTCATAGACTCCGAATGTGTGGCCGATGAATTGAGGAAAAATAGTAGAACGACGGGACCAAGTCTTAACAACAACTTTCTTGCTGGACTCGTTCAACTCTTCAACTTTCTTCATCAGATGACCATCGACGAATGGTCCTTTTTTCAAACTGCGACCCATGTGTGAATCCTCCCTTCACGAGACCTTATACTTGCGCATGTTACGCCACTTCGTATTCAATCCGTGAAATATTATTTCGTGCGGTGACGAACAATATATTTATCGGAATGCTTACCTTTTTTACGCGTTTTGTAACCAAGTGTCGGTTTACCCCATGGAGACATAGGAGACTTACGACCGATCGGCGCGCGACCTTCACCACCACCGTGTGGGTGATCAACCGGGTTCATGACGACACCGCGAACGACTGGGCGTTTACCCAACCAACGGCTGCGTCCTGCTTTACCGACTTTGATAAGCTCATGGTCACCGTTACCAACGGAACCAATTGTCGCACGGCAAGTTCTCAAAACTTTACGAACTTCACCAGAAGACAAACGAACCGTTACATACTTTTCTTCTTTACCGAGCAATTGGGCTTCCGTACCAGCGGCGCGAACCAGCTGACCACCTTTACCCGGTTGCAACTCGATATTGTGGATAACTGTACCCACTGGAATGTTCTCAAGCGGCAATGCATTACCAATTTTGATGTCCGAACCCGAACCCGATTCGATAACATCGCCTACTTTCAAGCCTTTCGGTGCGATGATGTAACGTTTCTCACCGTCAGCATAATTGATCAAAGCGATGTTGGAAGTACGGTTTGGATCATACTCAACTGTAGCAACGCGGCCTGGAATGCCATCCTTGTTGCGTTTGAAGTCGATAATACGGTATTTACGTTTGTGTCCTCCGCCTTGATGGCGAACCGTAATTTTACCTTGGTTGTTCCGGCCTGCTTGCTTGCTCAAAGGTGCAAGCAACGATTTCTCCGGTGTGCTTGTCGTAATTTCTTCGAACGTAGACACGCTCATACCACGACGAGCCGGGGATGTCGGTTTGTACTTTTTGATTGGCACTAGTTTTCCCTCCTTACTTTACAAGTCGTGTATTTATACCGTTTCGAAGAACTCGAGCGGCTTGCTGTCTTTCGTCAACGTTACGAATGCTTTCTTCCATTCGGAAGTATAACCAGAGTAGCGGCCATAGCGCTTAGGCTTTGCTGGCACGCGAAGCGTGTTCACGTTCGCTACTTTCACTTTGAAAATCTGCTCAACAGCTTGTTTGATTTCCGTCTTATTCGCACGGATATCAACCTCAAATACGTATTTCAGGTCGTTCATCATGTCAGCTGTGCGCTCAGTGATAATGGGACGCTTAATGATATCGCGAGGGTCTTTCATTACGCGAACACCTCCTCTACCTTCTGAACCGCATCTTTCGTAATGATGAGCTTCTCATGGCGAAGAACATCATATACGTTAACACCGTCTGCTGCAACCAACTTCACCGAAGGAATGTTGCGAGCGGAGAGTGCCACGCTGTCATTGTACTCAGGGAGCACAACAAGCGCTTTGCGATCCACTTTCAGATTGTTCAAGATCGCCGCAAATTCTTTAGTTTTCGGCGCGTTCATAGCCAATGCATCCAATACGATGATTTGCTCTGCCAATACTTTAGAAGACAATGCGGATTTAATCGCCAGACGGCGTACTTTCTTAGGAAGCTTAAAGGCATAACTGCGTGGCGTTGGTCCAAATACGACTCCGCCGCCTTTCCATTGTGGCGAACGAATAGAACCTTGACGCGCACGGCCTGTTCCTTTTTGTTTCCAAGGTTTACGACCGCCGCCGCGAACTTCGGAACGGGTTTTAACTTTGTGCGTACCTTGACGCATCGATGCAAGCTGCATAACAACCGCATCATGAAGCACGTGTTTATTCGGTTCGATACCGAATACTGTGTCGGCCAATTCAATCTCGCCGACTTGTGCGCCGCTAATGTTGTATACTGCTACTTTAGGCATTCTGAGCTCCTCCTTTCCTCACCAATTACTTTTTAACTGCTTGTTTCACGTTAACGAAGCTGTTTTTAGGACCTGGAATGGAACCTTTAACGAGGATGATATTACGTTCTGCATCCACTTTAACAACTTCGAGATTTTGAATTGTAACCGTATCTGTACCCATGTGACCTGGAAGGCGTTTGCCTTTAGGTACGCGGTTCGCTTGAATGGAACCCATGGAACCTGGTCCGCGGTGGTAACGGGAACCGTGAGTCATTGGACCGCGGTGTTGTCCCCAACGTTTGATAACGCCGGCGAATCCCTTACCTTTGGAAATACCAGTAACGTCTACGAATTCACCTTCTGCAAAGATGTCGGCTTTCAACTCCTGGCCAACTTCATATTGAGAAAGTTCCACACCACGAAGTTCTTTTACGTAGCGCTTAGGCGTTGCATTTGCTTTTTTAGCGTGACCGATCTCTGGCTTCGTCGAACGCTTTTCCTTCTTATCAGCATAGCCGATTTGGATAGCTTCGTAGCCATCGTTCTCAACGTCTTTCTTCTGAAGAACGACGCAAGGACCAGCTTCGATAACAGTTACCGGCACTACATTACCTTCAGCGGTAAAGATTTGAGTCATGCCGAGCTTTTTACCTAAGATACCTTTCATGTTGACACCTCTTTTCCATCCTTAATCCGTTCATTCTAATGAAGAAATCAGTTATTCAGTTGTGGATAACTGTTCTCCAGTAAAGTTTATAGCTTAATTTCAATATCTACACCGGACGGCAAGTCCAGACGCATCAGTGCATCCACCGTTTGCGGCGTTGGATTCACGATGTCGATCAAGCGCTTATGTGTGCGCATTTCGAACTGCTCGCGGGAATCCTTGTACTTGTGCACCGCACGAAGCACGGTGATGATTTGCTTCTCCGTTGGCAACGGGATTGGCCCGGATACTCCTGCACCGGAACGTTTTGCCGTTTCAACAATTTTCTCAGCGGATTGGTCAAGAATTCTGTGATCGTATGCTTTCAAGCGGATACGAATTTTTTGCTTTGCCATTTTAGTCCCTCCTTTTATCGCCCAATTTTGCATCGGACATACTCCGTGAAAATTTTCCTCGCACCGCCATGGCAAAGGGGCCAGGTGTGTCGGTAACCTCTCACTTCATCGCAACGTCGACGAACAACATTCATTATTATATATAAATGTCCCGGTGATTGCAAGTTTTTTTCACAACGATTTTCATCGGCTGCTTGCATCCTACTAGGACATTGTATAATCCGACTCTAGCAAATCTGCTATATGAGTTTAACATGAATACCGCACATATTGTAAGATGCAGGTTTTGGATATGGATTCATCATTCAGTGACTATAAAAGTTGCAGGGCTGCAGGCTTGCCGTCCCCCTATTGTCTGTCCCATCTTACAATGCATGAAAACTGCCGCTATGCCTCTTTAGAGCAGGCTTCATTGGAATATGCAGCAGCATGATAGAACGAATTTTTTTCATTCTTGGTGATGGTAACGGAACGTCGACAGGGTGGTTTGTCCAATGTTTTGGTCGCTTGTACCGCAGATATCGCTGAAATAGAGCCCGATCCACTGTACGATATCCAGTCCACATTCTATTCTGCCGACCAATCGATACATTTGACTGTATATTCTACAACTGGGCTCACATCGATTGCAGAAACTTCTACTTATATATAAGCAGCATCGTAATCCGTTTCATCATTATTTTCATCTTAATCCTCCTGCTCTCTATATATGAAGTATGACGATTGCAATCGTATCATGTCCTATGTTCGAAACACAGAAAAAGACTGGCGTAATAGCTCAGCCTTTTCCAATAAAGATATACGCACCATTCTCTCAGCGGCTTCCCTCTCTATAAATGCAGCGTCGCTTCATTCAACCGTTCCGCCGAAGCGGCAACTTCGTCAGTTGATTGGCCGATGCCTGTAGTGATCTGCAGCAGCGTCTTCATTTCTTCCTGCATGTGCTCCATGTCCGTCGTGCTCTGCTCCACCTGTTCTACGATGTGGCGGAACGTGTCACCCGTCGCATCCGCTTGTTCTCTGACGGTGCTTACATTGCCCTTCACCTGCGTAATGATATGGACAACCGCATTCGTGACCAGCGTGGAATTCCCAATCAACTCTTCAATATCCGTAACCGTATCCTTCGTATGCGCAGCCAGCTTGTTGACTTCTTTGGCAACGATCGCAAAACCTGCCCCATGCTCGCCGGCACGCGCAGCCTCGATTGAAGCATTGAGCGATAACAAATTCGTCTGGTCCGCAATTTCTTTTACAGCTCCTACAATCGAACGGATACGCAAAGATGTATTTTTCAATTCGTCAATGCTGGATTTCATTTGATGTGTATGCGCAACGATTTGCTGCATACTGCTCTTAAATTGCATTATGAGCCGTTCTCCGTCTTCCGCTCTGGCCTGCGTATGACGGGCTGAATCGCTCGTTTGCACGACCTTTTCATTCAAATTCATACCGCGCGCGATTAAGCTTTGTATCGTCTCATTCGTACTAGCGGTAAGCTCTGCCAAGCGACTGCTTAACTCCGCAATATTACGTTTCAGCTCATCCTTTACCTCTTGATACTGTTGTTCTCGTTCTATCCGATGTCGCTCCTCGTAAGATTCCAACACAATTTGCTGTTCCAGATTCATGATCTTCATAATGGCCATCATCATCCGTATTTGCAGCTGCGAGTCACCGATGTGCTGATGAATGATGTCGATTAACCCGGTCTGCACATTTTGAAAGGCACCCATGTACCATTTGGAATCCAAGCCGATACGATGGTGGACTTCCGCAATCTTAAAGCGCTTCTTCAAAAAAGCCTCATCGATCACTCCGTCAAATATTTCCGAAATATGCTGTTCCAACGTCTTCTTCAGACGATCTATTGTACTGTGACTTTGAATCATTTCACTGAGGCTCGTTACATCAAGGATAGTGGCATAAAAAACGTCCGTTATGGAGGCGATATGAGGAAGAAGATGAGGCTTTATCGCTCTAAGCAATGATAAATCGCTATCAGTTATTCCAATCATACCTATTTGCTTATGTATGGGATGACTCTCTGGCAGTCGAATTCCTTGTTCCATCATGAATTCCGTATCGATATCCCAATACTTCACGTGACTTGGTTGGGCAACAGCTCCACCATCGGTCTGTGTCTTTCCAGCTGTATCTCTCCACCGTTTAACCCATTGCTTTACACGCATGTTTTGCTTCCTTTCTGCTAGTACATTCTAACAACATTCGACACAAAACAGGTCTATAAGCCTATTTAAATTTCAATGAATGCATGATTTAAGCTTTATTATACAAGTCTTGCGTAAAAAACAAAGAGAGAACGATGAACGAACTGTGAATTCCAATGATGGTTATGTAAAAAAATAATATAAAAAACCCCTGTCCCGAAGGACAAGGGGTTCTATGAAGCGCCGACTACTGCCGGCAGCTTACATTATTTGATGATGGATGCAACCGCACCAGCACCTACTGTACGGCCACCTTCGCGGATAGCGAAGCGAGTACCTTCTTCAATCGCGATTGGATTGATCAGGTTAACAGTAACTGTGATGTTGTCACCAGGCATAACCATTTCAGTGCCTTCTGGCAAATCGATTACACCAGTTACGTCCGTTGTACGGAAGTAGAACTGTGGACGGTAGCCAGTGAAGAAAGGCTTGTGACGGCCACCTTCTTCTTTAGTCAACACGTACACTTGTGCAGTAAACTCAGTGTGTGGTTTAACCGAAGCTGGTTTAGCCAATACTTGACCGCGCTCGATGTCTTTACGGTCAACACCACGGAGCAATGCGCCAATGTTGTCGCCCGCTTGAGCGGAATCAAGAAGTTTACGGAACATTTCAACGCCCGTAACAACACATTTACGAGTTTCTTCTTGAATACCAACGATTTCAATCTCGTCGCCGACTTTAACTGTACCACGCTCTACACGGCCAGTAGCAACTGTACCGCGGCCTGTGATGGAGAATACGTCCTCGACAGGCATCAAGAAAGGCTTATCAGTGTCGCGCTCTGGAGTTGGGATGTACTCGTCAACTTGGTTGAACAATTCGACGATTTTTTCAGCCCATTCTCCTTCTGGGTTTTGAAGAGCTTCACGAGCAGAACCGCGAATGATTGGAGTATCGTCGCCAGGGAATTCATATTCGCTAAGAAGATCACGAATTTCCATTTCAACCAATTCCAACAACTCTTCGTCTTCAACCATGTCGCATTTGTTCATGAATACGACGATGTAAGGTACGCCTACTTGGCGGGAAAGCAAGATGTGCTCACGAGTTTGCGGCATTGGGCCGTCAGCTGCGGATACAACGAGAATCGCGCCGTCCATTTGAGCAGCACCCGTAATCATATTCTTAACGTAGTCGGCGTGACCTGGGCAGTCAACGTGAGCATAGTGACGGTTATCCGTCTCATACTCAACGTGGGAAGTGGAAATTGTGATACCGCGTTCGCGCTCTTCTGGAGCTTTATCGATTTGATCGAATGCGATAGCGGATCCACCGCCGTATTTTTTTGCCAGAACTGTAGTGATTGCAGCAGTCAAAGTTGTTTTACCATGGTCAACGTGACCGATCGTACCGATATTAACGTGCGGTTTCGTACGTTCAAACTTAGCCTTTGCCATTTGAACTAGTTCCTCCTTAATAAGTGGAATGTATGGTTTAATGGCTGGAAGCGCACGGGCAAGCCATGCGCTCAGCCGATTGAAAACAATTCAAGGACGAATTACTCGCCTTTGTTCTTAGCAATAATCTCTTCCGAGATGTTGCGTGGAACTTCTTCATAGTGAGAAATCTCCATCGAGAACACACCGCGGCCTTGTGTACCGGAACGAAGTGTTGTCGAGTAACCGAACATTTCTGCAAGAGGCACTTTAGCACGGATAATTTGTGCGCCTGCACGAGAATCCATACCTTCGATGCGACCGCGGCGAGAGTTCAGCATACCCATAACGTCGCCCATGTACTCTTCAGGCACAGTGACTTCGACTTTCATGATTGGCTCGAGCAAGCAAGGATTACACTTCTCTTTTGCTGCTTTAAGCGCCATAGAACCGGCAATCTTAAACGCCATTTCACTGGAGTCGACATCGTGGTAAGAACCATCGAAAATTGTCGCTTTAATATCAACGAGCGGGAAGCCGGCCAAGACACCGTTCTTCATCGACTCTTCGATACCGGCTTGTACCGGTGCGATGTATTCACGCGGAACGACACCACCGACAATTTTGTTCTCGAAGGTAAAGCCAACACCTGGCTCTTGCGGTGCGAATTCGATCCATACGTGCCCGTATTGACCACGGCCACCGGACTGACGTACGAACTTACCTTCAACCTTAGCAGCTGTACGGAATGTTTCACGATAAGCAACCTGAGGTTTACCTACGTTTGTTTCCACTTTGAACTCACGACGCATACGGTCAACGATGACATCAAGGTGAAGCTCACCCATACCGCCAAGAATCGTTTGTCCCGTTTCTTCATCCGTGTGGGCACGCAGTGTTGGATCCTCTTCCGTAAGCTTGGACAAAGCTACACCGAGTTTGTCTTGGTCTGCTTTTGTCTTCGGCTCAACGGCAATGTGGATAACCGGATCAGGGAAGTTCATGGACTCCAAGATTATCGGATTTTTCTCGTCGCACAGCGTGTCGCCTGTACCTGTATCTTTCAAGCCAACTGCAGCCGCAATGTCACCGGAGAAAACTACGGCAATTTCTTCACGGCTGTTCGCGTGCATTTGAAGGATACGACCGATACGCTCGCGCTTGTTCTTCGTTGCATTCAGTACGTAAGAACCGGAGTTCAGTACGCCAGAGTATACGCGGAAGAATGTCAGCTTACCAACATAAGGGTCAGTCATAATCTTGAACGCGAGGGCCGAGAACGGCTCTTCGTCCGAAGAATGACGAATGGCTTCCGTACCATCTTCGAGATGACCTTGAATATCAGGCACATCCAATGGAGACGGCAGGTAGTCAACAACAGCGTCGATCATCATCTGAACGCCTTTGTTGCGGTAGGAAGATCCGCATACAACAGGGAAGATTTGAACGCTGCATACCCCTTTGCGAAGAGCTGCTTTCAGTTCAGGAACTGTAATCTCTTCGCCTTCAAGGTATTTCATCATCAAGTCTTCGTCGAGTTCTGCAATCTTCTCAACCATTTCCATGCGAAGCTCTTCAACTTTGTCTTTCAACTCAGCTGGAACTTCAGCTTCATCTACTTCTTTACCGAGGTCATCTTTAAAGATGTACGCTTTTTCCGTCATCAAATCGATGATACCTACGAAATCATTCTCTGCGCCAATCGGCAATTGAATTGCTACAGCGTTCGCTTTCAAACGATCTTTCATGGAATCAATAACGCCGAGGTAATCAGCGCCGATGATATCCATTTTGTTCACGTAAGCAATACGAGGCACGCCATAACGGTCAGCTTGACGCCATACCGTTTCGGATTGCGGCTCAACGCCTTCTTTTGCAGAGAAAACGCCTACGGCTCCGTCCAATACGCGAAGGGAACGCTCAACCTCTACCGTAAAGTCAACGTGGCCCGGAGTATCGATAATGTTAACGCGGTGACCTTTCCATTGTGCGGTTGTTGCCGCAGATGTAATGGTGATACCACGCTCTTGTTCTTGTTCCATCCAGTCCATTGTTGCAGAACCTTCATGAGTTTCACCGATCTTATGAGTACGACCAGTGTAGAACAAAATACGCTCCGTTGTCGTTGTTTTACCGGCATCGATGTGAGCCATGATCCCGATGTTACGCGTATTTGCCAAGGAGAACTGTCTTGCCATGGAGTGATCTCCCTTCAAAATGGGTTTGGTGACTCGATATTCGAGACCCGAATAGCTTTATTCTACCAACGGTAGTGAGCAAACGCTTTGTTTGCTTCAGCCATTTTATGCGTATCTTCACGTTTCTTAACAGCTGCGCCAGTGTTGTTGGAAGCATCGATAATCTCTGCTGCCAAACGCTCTTGCATTGTTTTTTCACCGCGGTTGCGCGAGTAGTTAACCAACCAGCGCAATCCCAAGGATGTGCGGCGCTCAGGTTTAACCTCGATAGGTACTTGATAGTTAGAACCACCTACACGGCGAGCTTTAACTTCAAGGACCGGCATAATATTTTTCAATGCTGCTTCAAACACTTCCATAGGATCATTCCCTGTACGTTCACGAACGACTTCAAATGAATCGTACAGAATTGTTTGAGCAACACCACGTTTACCGTCGATCATGATGCGATTAATCAGGCGAGTAACCAACTTGCTGTTATACACCGGATCCGGCAACACGTCGCGCTTAGGAACTGGACCTTTGCGTGGCATGTGAATCCCCCTTTCCAATTGACTTCATAAACGCGAACAATTACTTCTTCGCTTTTGGACGCTTCGTACCGTATTTGGAACGAGCTTGCATACGGTTGTTCACACCCGCAGTGTCCAATGCACCGCGAACGACGTGATAACGAACACCCGGAAGGTCTTTAACACGGCCGCCGCGCACAAGCACGACACTGTGCTCTTGCAGGTTATGACCGATACCGCCGATATAAGCATTCACTTCAACTCGGTTCGTCAAACGAACACGTGCATATTTACGAAGCGCGGAGTTCGGTTTCTTCGGAGTCAATGTACCTACACGAGTGCAGACACCGCGTTTTTGAGGCGCGCTCAAATCCGTTTCTTCGCGTTTCAACGCGTTGAACCCTTTTTGCAATGCTGGGGATTTGGATTTTTTGATTTTAGCTTCGCGGCCTTTACGTACCAATTGATTAATTGTTGGCATGTTGCCACCCCCTTCCCATAAAATTAAACACCTTTACAACTCATTCATTTAAGCCCACAGATCCAGGTGGTTCATAAATGAACAAATGAAAAGTTTTTGCCGTAGGACTTCACCCTTAACAAAAACATAGGTTTCCTTATTCATCACCATCGACGACAGCCACCATGGCAGCGCCCACTTCAATGCCGCATGCTTTGCCGAGATCGCGCATCGTGCTTACATATGTAAGCTTAACGCCCTTCTTCTCGCACAGCGCAATGACCTTGGACGTTACACGCGAGTCTGCGTCTTCTGCAACATACACTTCAATGGCCTTGTCATACTCAACCATCTTTAACGTTTGTTTCGTCCCAATTCTTACATTGCTATCCTGTAACCCTTTATCATTAGACATGAAACATGTTCCTCCAAAAGTACAGGTCATTGTCTCGGGCACACTACGATATAGTAGCACTTCAAAAACCGAGTGTCAAGCATTCTTTTTACTTTTTATTCAAACTATCACTTCAAAAAAAACGAAGGAAGAGGCTCATACCACAACTGCAGCAAGAATCCTCTGCGCTCGTGAAACAGAAAGCCAGTTGGCACCCTATCTTGCCGGGGTGCCAACTGACACATTCCGCTATCCATTGTACAGCTAAGTCAAGCTTACTCCGAAGCGCCTACACCAGCAGGGTCCAGAGCTTCCGTCACTTCTTCTTCCAGCGGATTGATTAGCTTCACGCTGCGGTAACGGTTCATACCAGTACCTGCAGGAATCAGCTTACCGATAATGACGTTCTCTTTCAAGCCGAGCAATTGGTCGACTTTGCCTTTGATCGCCGCATCGGTCAACACGCGCGTCGTTTCTTGGAATGATGCTGCCGACAGGAAGGAATCTGTCTCAAGAGACGCTTTGGTGATACCAAGCAAAATTGGCTTCGCCACAGCAGGTTCTTTTCCAGCAAGAATCGCATCTTTGTTGGCTGCTTCATATTCATGCATATCTACAAATGATCCTGGCAGAAGAATCGTGTCTCCCGCATCAACAATGCGGATTTTGCGTAGCATCTGCTTGATCATGACTTCAACGTGCTTGTCGTTGATTTCTACCCCTTGGTTCCGGTAAACGCGCTGAACTTCCTGCAAAATATAGTTCTGCACGCCGCGGATACCTTTGATGCGGAGCATTTCTTTTGGATCGATCGAACCATCTGTAATCTCGTCTCCGGCTTCGATCTGCGTGCCTTCGGCTACACGAATACGGGAACCATAGGTGACCGGGTACACTTTCGTCTCGGCTTCACCTTGGACTTCCACTTCACGACGGTCTTTAGCTTCACGAATCTCTTTGACGACACCATCGATCTCGGAGATAATCGCTTGACCTTTCGGATTCCGCGCTTCGAAGAGCTCTTGGATACGCGGCAAACCTTGTGTAATATCGTCTCCAGCAACCCCACCGGTGTGGAACGTACGCATCGTGAGCTGCGTTCCTGGTTCACCGATGGATTGCGCCGCGATAATACCGACGGCTTCCCCGATTTCCACGTGTTTGCCTGTTGCCAAGTTGCGGCCATAACAGATCTTACATACGCCATGACGGGCACGGCAGCTAAGCACAGAGCGAATTTGCAGCTTTTTAACACCGGCATTGACAATGGCTTCCGCCTTATCAGTGTCGATCAAATCGTTACGGTGAACGATAATCTCACCTGTTTCCGGATGACGAATCGTTTCAAAGGAATAACGGCCTTCAATTCGGTCGTACAAGCCTTCGATGACTTCTTTACCATCGGAGATATTGCTGACCATGAAGCCCTTGTCCGTACCGCAGTCGTCCTCGCGGACGATAACATCCTGCGCAACGTCAACAAGACGACGGGTCAAGTAACCCGAGTCCGCTGTACGGAGCGCCGTATCTGCGAGACCTTTCCGCGCACCGTGAGTGGAAATAAAGTATTCCAAGACCGTAAGGCCTTCACGGAAATTCGATTTGATTGGCAATTCGATAATCCGACCAGATGGGTTCGCCATCAGACCCCGCATACCGCCGAGCTGAGTAATCTGCGATTTGTTACCCCGTGCTTTCGAGTCTACCATGAGCATGATGTTGTTATAACGATCCATCGATTTCATGAGAATCTCGGTAATTTTATCCTTCGTCATGGACCAGACTTCAATAACACGGTCATAACGCTCGTCATTCGTAATCAGACCACGACGATATTGATTCGTAATGACTTTAACCTTCTCTTCGGATTCCTTCAGGATATCCACTTTCTCCGGAGGTACGATAACATCCGACACCGCAATCGTAATTCCGGCGCGTGTGGAGTACGTAAATCCGATCTGCTTGATACGGTCCAAAATGACCGACGTCTTCGTCGTATGGAATATATCGAAGCAACGGGCAATGATTTGACCGAGATAGTCTTTACCGACTGCCCCGGATTGCGGAATATTCTGAATAATTTCATGAATATTCGCGCCTTTTTCATAAATAAAGTAATGATCCGGAGTTCCCTCGAACAAGTTGCGCTTAGTCGCTTCGTTGATGTACGGGAAATCTGCCGGGAAGATTTCATTGAAAATAATGCGTCCAACCGTCGTAACGATAAACGCCTCTTGTTGCTTATCTGTAAACGATGTCTTCTTCAAAGCTTTCGCCGGAATTGCGACACGCGCGTGCAAGGATGCCGTACCGCGTTGGTATGCGGACACTGCTTCATTGGCAGTAGCGAAAATCATGCCCGAGCCTTCTGCTTCTTTGTTGTCCATCGTCAAGTAGAATGATCCGAGAACCATATCCTGAGATGGCGTAACGACCGGTTTACCGTCTTTCGGGTTCAAGATGTTACCGGATGCCAACATAAGCAAGCGTGCTTCTGCTTGCGCTTCTGCCGACAACGGAACGTGAACAGCCATCTGGTCACCGTCAAAGTCCGCGTTGTACGCCGTACAAACGAGCGGGTGAAGACGGATCGCACGGCCTTCGACCAAGATTGGTTCGAACGCTTGGATACCGAGACGGTGAAGTGTCGGCGCACGGTTCAACAGAACCGGATGCTCGCGGATGACTTCTTCGAGAACGTCCCATACTTCTGGGCTGACGCGCTCCACTTTGCGTTTTGCGCTCTTGATGTTATGTGCCAAACCTTTATTCACGAGCTCTTTCATGACAAAAGGTTTGAACAGCTCAAGCGCCATTTCTTTAGGCAAACCACATTGGTACATCTTCAAGTACGGACCTACAACGATAACGGAACGACCGGAATAGTCAACCCGTTTTCCAAGCAAGTTCTGACGGAAGCGGCCTTGTTTCCCTTTCAGCATATGGCTAAGCGATTTGAGCGGACGGTTCCCTGGTCCGGTTACCGGACGGCCGCGACGGCCATTATCAATCAGGGCGTCTACCGCTTCTTGAAGCATCCGTTTCTCATTCTGTACGATGATATCCGGTGCACCCAAGTCGAGCAAACGCTTCAAACGGTTGTTCCGGTTAATGACACGACGATATAGATCGTTCAAGTCGGACGTAGCAAAACGGCCGCCATCGAGCTGTACCATCGGACGAAGTTCCGGAGGAATGACCGGCAGCACATCAAGAATCATCCAATCCGGACTATTGCCGGAGTTGCGGAATGCCTCGATGACTTCCAGGCGTTTGATAGCCCGGTTACGGCGTTGGCCTTGAGCGGTACGCAGCTCTTCTTTGAGCATATCCAGCTCTTTGTCCAAATCCAAATCTTGAAGCAGCTTCTTTACAGCCTCTGCACCCATACCAGCCTGGAACGCATGACCATATTTCTCACGGTAGCTGCGATATTCTTTTTCAGACAGCAATTGTTTCCTCTCAAGCGGCGTATCTCCTGGGTCCGTTACGACATAGGAAGCGAAGTAAATAATCTCCTCCAATGAACGCGGGGACATATCCAGCGCTAGGCCCATACGGCTCGGAATTCCTTTAAAGTACCAAATGTGCGATACCGGAGCGGCCAATTCAATATGCCCCATCCGTTCACGTCGTACTTTTTGGCGAGTTACTTCAACGCCGCATCGATCACAGACGACGCCTTTATAACGTACACGTTTGTATTTACCGCAATGACACTCCCAATCCTTCGTCGGCCCGAAAATCTTCTCGCAGAACAAGCCCTCTTTTTCCGGCTTCAGCGTGCGATAGTTAATCGTTTCTGGCTTCTTGACTTCGCCGCGAGACCACGAGCGAATTTTGTCGGGAGAGGCAAGCCCGATTTTCATAAATTCAAAATTGTTGACGTCCATCAAGGAGCGACCCTCCTTAATCTGTACTTGAGTTCACCGCTTTTGTTTTTACACAGGAAGCGGTCTTCTGTGTTCGAATCTATATGGATTGACGATGGCCGGAACGGCAAAGGAGCCGCCGACCATCGTCCGAACCAACAACGCTATCCTACTTGGGGAATTGTTACTCTACCACGTATTCGCCTTCCGCACCAAGATTCAACTTGTCTTGGGAGGCATCGTCGTCTTCGTCCAATTCACGCATTTCAATTTCTTCTTCGTTCTCTGTCAAAATCTTGACGTCCATACCTAAGCTTTGCAACTCTTTGATCAAGACTTTGAATGACTCTGGAACGCCCGGCTCCGGTACATTTTCGCCTTTGACAATCGATTCGTACGTCTTCACGCGGCCGACAACATCGTCAGACTTGACGGTAAGAATCTCTTGCAAGGTGTATGCCGCACCGTAAGCCTCGAGTGCCCATACTTCCATCTCACCGAAACGCTGGCCACCGAACTGTGCTTTACCACCGAGCGGCTGCTGCGTAACGAGAGAGTAAGGACCCGTGGAACGGGCATGAATTTTGTCGTCGACCATGTGCGCGAGCTTAATCATGTACATGACGCCGACCGTTACTTCACGTTCAAACTGTTCGCCCGTACGGCCGTCATACAACCGCGTCTTACCGTTGCGTTGCATACCAGCTTCTTCCATCGTATCGAACACGTCATACTCGGTCGCACCGTCAAATACCGGGGTAGACATATGCATGCCGAGATAGCGCGCTGCCATACCCAAGTGAACTTCAAGCACCTGACCGATATTCATCCGAGATGGAACGCCGAGTGGGTTCAAGACGACCTGTACCGGCGTGCCGTCCGGCAAGAATGGCATATCTTCTTCCGGGAGGATACGTGCGATGACACCCTTGTTACCGTGGCGCCCCGCCATTTTGTCACCCTCGGAAATTTTACGTTTTTGGGCAATATATACTCGAACGAGCTGATTGACGCCTGGTGGAAGCTCATCGCCATTCTCGCGCGTGAACACCTTAACGTCAACGACGATACCGTCGGTACCATGCGGTACGCGCAGGGACGTGTCACGAACTTCACGAGCTTTCTCACCGAAGATGGCGTGCAGCAAGCGTTCCTCTGCCGTCAATTCCGTAACCCCTTTTGGCGTTACTTTACCGACCAGAATGTCACCTGCTTTAATCTCAGCACCGACGCGGATAATGCCGCGTTCGTCAAGGTTCTTGAGCGCTTCTTCGCCGACGTTCGGAATGTCACGAGTAATTTCTTCCGGTCCGAGCTTCGTATCACGGGCTTCGGATTCGTATTCTTCAATGTGAATGGACGTGTAGACGTCCTCTTTCACCAACTTCTCGGACAACAGAATCGCATCCTCGTAGTTGTAGCCTTCCCACGTCATAAACGCAACGACGACGTTGCGTCCGAGGGCCAACTCGCCCACTTCGGTGGAAGGGCCGTCCGCCAAGATATCGCCTTTTTTGACGATTTCGCCTTTTCTGGCAAGCGGACGTTGGTTAATGCATGTTCCTTGGTTGGAACGCATAAACTTCTGCAATTTATATTTCACGAGGTCGCCTTTAACCTCTTTGCCGTCCACTACTTCGACGCGGCGCACTTGCACTTCATTAGCCGTTACGCGTTCAACGTAGCCGTCTACTTTGGATACGATACATACGCCGGAATCCTTCGCAGACTTATGTTCCATTCCCGTACCGACAAACGGCGCCTCCGGAATAAGCAAAGGCACAGCCTGCCGCTGCATGTTCGAACCCATGAGCGCACGGTTGGAGTCATCGTTTTCCAAGAACGGAATGAGCGCAGTCGCTACCGACACAACCTGCTTCGGCGAGACGTCCATGTAGTCCACACGTTCGCTCGGCATCGTCAAGATGTTGTCAGATTGCTTGTTGTAACGAACAATGATCATATCGTCCTGGAACGATCCATCATCATTCAACAGCGCATTCGCTTGGGCAATGACGTAATTGTCCTCTTCGTCCGCTGTCATGTAATCGATCTGTTCGGATACTTTGCCTGTCTTCGGATCCACCCAACGGTATGGCGCTTCAATGAAGCCGTACTCGTTGACGCGGGCGAATGTAGACAAGGAGTTGATCAAACCGATATTCGGTCCCTCCGGCGTCTCAATTGGACACATACGGCCATAGTGAGAGTGGTGAACGTCTCGAACTTCAAAGCCCGCACGTTCACGTGTCAAACCACCGGGTCCGAGTGCAGACAAGCGGCGCTTATGCGTCAGCTCTGCAAGCGGGTTCGTCTGGTCCATAAACTGCGACAACTGTGAACTACCGAAGAACTCTTTAATCGATGCAATAACAGGTCGGATGTTAATCAGAGCCTGTGGTGTAATGACATTCGCGTCTTGTATCGACATCCGCTCACGAACAACACGCTCCATACGGGACAAGCCGATACGGAACTGGTTCTGAAGCAGTTCACCTACCGAACGCAGACGACGGTTGCCCAAATGGTCGATGTCATCCGTGCTGCCAATGCCATGCAGCAAGTTCATAAAGTAGTTGATAGACGAGATAATGTCCGCCGGTGTAATATTTTTAACGGTTTTGTCGATGATACCATTGGCGATGACTTTGATGACCTTGCCCTCTTCAATCGGCGAGAACACCTCAATCACCTGCATCGGAATATCGTCGCTTTCCAATACGCCGCCCGCAACATGATAGGTTTTAAATCCAACATTGCTTTCGAGACGAGGCAAAATTTCATCTAATAGACGACGGTCAATCATTTGACCTGCTTCTGCAATAATCTCACCCGTATCCGGATCGACCAGCGTCTCAGCCAAGCGGTGGTTAAACAAGCGGTTCTTAATGTGAAGCTTCTTATTCATCTTATAGCGACCAACATTCGCTAAATCATAGCGTTTAGGATCGAAGAAACGTGCGATCAGCAAGCTTCTCGCATTATCCAATGTCGGCGGCTCACCCGGACGCAAGCGTTCATAAATTTCAATCAGCGCTTTCTCCGTCGAATCTGTATTGTCTTTATCCAGCGTGTTGCGGATATATTCGTCATGACCAAGCAAGTCTAAGATTTGTTCATCGGTACCAAAGCCCAAGGCACGAAGCAATACCGTCACTGGAATCTTCCGTGTACGGTCGATACGAACGTAAATAATATCTTTAGCGTCCGTCTCCAGTTCCAACCATGCCCCACGGTTCGGAATGACCGTCGCCGTGTAGGTTTTCTTCCCGTTCTTGTCAACTTTAGTACTAAAATAGACACTTGGGGATCGAACCAACTGGCTGACAATAACGCGTTCCGCACCATTGATGATGAACGTACCCGTTTCGGTCATAAGCGGGAAATCACCCATGAACACTTCCTGCTCTTTGACTTCTCCGGTCTCTTTGTTGAGTAGACGCACCTTTACCCGAAGCGGCGCCGCGTATGTTACATCGCGTTCCTTTGAATCATCGACCGAGTATTTTGGTTCGCCCAAGCTGTAATCAATAAATTCCAGAACTAAATTGCCTGTGAAATCCTGAATTGGCGAAATGTCTTGGAACATTTCACGCAATCCCTCGTCCAAAAACCATTCGTACGATTTCTGTTGGATTTCAATCAAGTTCGGAACTTCGAGTACCTCTTTGATTCGCGCGTAGCTGCGCCGAGTGCGTCGTCCATACTGAACAAGATGTCCTGCCAACTTTAACTCACCCCTCATGTCTACTACAAAAATGGATTGCGAATCCTTTTCGGTATCCTTTATAATAAAGTCCACGAAAGAGACTCTGAAACAAGTTGAAAATGTAGAAAATAAAGCAAAAAGAAAAACGCACGTTCACGGCAAAAATGCGAATTGCGATGGACGCCGTTTCCCCGTGCCGCCGTTTCATGTTGTCGTTTGTCCTTCATATCGATAGACTTGCCCAAAATGTAAACATTATACGTCATTTCCTAAAAAAGTATGCACCGTTTTAAAAAAGACTTGACATTTTGGTCATGTAAAGACATGAAGTCCATCCTAATACTGACATTTTATAATAATATCACATTGGGCATATGAAGTCAACTTAGAAATTGTGTTATCGTCTATTATCGTTTCGTTGCCCGATAGACGCGATATCCTTTATCCTTCGTTACCAACTCCACATTCTCTTCTCCGAACAACGTGTGCAGCTTCGCCTCAGCTGACGGCGCCCCCTGCTTCTTCTGAATCACGATCCAGAGTGCTCCTTGTTCGTTTAATTGTTCATAGGACTGTTCGAAAATGCGATGGACGACTTCTTTGCCGGCCCGGATCGGAGGATTGGTCAAAATGACATCAAAACGCTCGCCGGCAAGTGCGGCCAGGCCGTCACTTTCTTGAACCGTGACATTATGAATGCCGTTTTGCGCGGCATTTTCCTGTGCCAGCTGCAAGGCGCGTTCATTGACGTCCACCATCTTAACACATCCCTGCTGTGCCAAGCGAGCAGCCGTTAAACCAATAGGACCGTACCCGCAACCAACGTCAAGCACTTGTGCTCGTACGGGAATATCCATGCTATCAATCAATACGCGGCTTCCGTAGTCAACTCCGCCCTTCGAGAATACGCCTGCATCAGAAACGAACTGGAAGTTCATCCCGCGAAGCATCGCCCGCCACTGCTGACGGTCATGCGACGCATCCGGCTGTTTGCTGTAATAGTGTCCGTTCATTCCCTTACCTCCTAGCGAGTTACGCTCCAGCAGGTCAAAATCGCTGCCGTTCATTGGCTAAGATGCGCACCGAGGTCGTATCCTAGACAACAAACCCCTTGAATGGTCTTCAAGGGGTTCGCACTTCACAGAGCTGAAATTACTTCACTTCTACAGATGCGCCTGCTTCTTCGAGCTTCGCTTTCACAGCTTCTGCTTCTTCTTTGCTTACTTTTTCTTTCAATGGTTTCGGGCAGTTGTCTACCAAGTCTTTCGCTTCTTTCAGGCCAAGACCTGTGATTTCGCGAACTACTTTGATAACGTTGATTTTGGCAGCGCCAGGGCCGTTCAAAATTACGTCGAATTCTGTTTGCTCAGCTGCACCAGCATCGCCAGCGCCACCAGCCATAACTGCTACAGGTGCTGCAGCTGTTACGCCGAATTCTTCTTCGATTGCTTTAACAAGGTCGTTCAGTTCCAATACGGACATGCCTTTAATGGCTTCCAAGATTTGATCTTTGCTCATTGTTAAACCTCCATATTCGTGATTAATTATTAGATACTCGCGCAATACCCCATCTCGGGAACGCGATCATGATTACGCTTCGGCTTCGTTCTTCTCTGCGACTGCTTTGACAGCAAGTGCGAAGTTGCGCATTGGCGCTTGAAGCACGCTGAGCAACATGGACAGCAAACCTTCGCGGGATGGCAATTCTGCCAACGCTTTGATTTGAGCCACATCGACGACGCGGCCTTCTACCACGCCACCTTTGATCTCAAGAGCTTCGTTCTTCTTCGCAAAGTCGTTCAAAATCTTCGCAGGAGCTACTGCGTCTTCGCGGCTGAATGCGATTGCCGTTGGACCGGACAATACTTCGTCAAGTTCCGACAATTCCGCTGCTGCTGTCGCACGGCGAACCAATGTATTTTTCAATACTTGGAATTCAATGCCTGCTTCACGCAGTTGTTTGCGGAGCTCGGTAACTTGAGACACGTTCAAGCCACGGTAGTCGGCAACAACCGTTGTTGCGCTGCCACGCAATTTCTCAGCGATCACTTGCACTTCTTGCTGCTTCGCTTCGATTATTTTTGCGTTTGCCACTCAATCCACCTCCTACAAGTATCATTACTAACCGCATCCCGACCGTTCTGTTCTACCTACTTCAGCATAAGAAAAGCCTCTGCAGATTACTACAGAGGCATCACGAAAAGGTCAGGTGCGCAGCCGCGTCAACGACGCACACCTTCGCACTCATTCTATTTCGAACACCTCGGTAGGAGATTAAGCCTTCCGGCACCTACTGTCTACGGTACGATTATTCAAATTTAGTTGCACACTGTCTCTCAGCAACTCTATCAGGATAGCACGAACGGTCGAATCATGTCAACCTCTTCCGTTACTTTCCAACAGAGGCCAGATTCTTCCCCTGAGGGAATCTATCTTAGCGGAATGTTGCAGTTTCAACGCGTGCTGCAGGTCCCATCGTCGAAGAAACAGCGATGTTTTTCATGTATACGCCTTTTGCCGCTGCCGGCTTAGCACGGTTCAATGCATCGATGAGAGCTTTAAAGTTGTCGTGCAACTTGTCTGCATCGAAGGACACTTTACCGATTGGCGCATGAATTTGGCCTGCTTTGTCCAGACGGTATTCGATTTTACCCGCTTTGATCTCTTGGATCGCTTTAGATACATCGAATGTAACCGTACCGGCTTTAGGGTTAGGCATCAGACCTTTACCACCGAGGATACGGCCCAATTTACCGACTTCACTCATCATGTCTGGTGTTGCTACGCAGACATCGAATTCGAACCAGCCTTGTTGAATTTTGTTGATCATATCTTGATCGCCTACAAAATCAGCGCCTGCTGCTTCTGCTTCCTTCGCTTTTTCGCCTTTTGCAAAGACGAGAACGCGTTTAGTCTTACCTGTACCGTGAGGAAGTACAACAACCCCACGAACGTTTTGGTCTTGTTTACGAGGGTCTACGCCCAGGCGAACAGCCACTTCAATCGTTTCGTCAAATTTAGCCGTAGCCGATTTTTTCACTAACTCAATAGCTTCCATCGACTGGTAAGTTGTGTCTTTATCGAACAACTTAGCGGCTTCAACGTATTTCTTGCCACGTTTTGCCATGTTATGTTCCTCCTTTGTGGTATTAACGGTTAAACCTCCCACATGCGTCCAGAAAACTTGAATTAGTCTTCTACGACGATACCCATGCTGCGAGCCGTACCTTCAACCATACGCATAGCTGATTCAACAGATGCTGCGTTCAGGTCAGGCATTTTTTGTTCTGCGATTTGACGAACAACGTCGCGTTTTACAGTCGCAACTTTGTTCTTGTTTGGTTCGCCGGAACCTTTTTCTACTTTCGTCGCTACTTTCAACAATACAGCAGCCGGCGGCGTCTTCGTAATGAACGTAAAGGAACGATCTTCGAACACAGTGATTTCGACAGGAATGATAAGACCTGCTTGGTCAGCTGTCTTCGCGTTGAACTCTTTACAGAACGCCATGATGTTAACCCCTGCTTGACCCAAAGCTGGACCTACCGGAGGCGCAGGATTTGCCTTTCCCGCTGGTATTTGCAACTTAACGATTTTAATGACTTTTTTCGCCACGTAGTACACCTCCTTGCGCTAATATGTGAGTTCAAAGCTTGCGCCCTCCCTCACAGCAGAAACCTGAAAAGATGTATTAAATCTTCTCCACTTGGTGGTAATCCAACTCAAGCGGGGTTTCTCTTCCAAACATGTTAACATGGACCTTCAACTTCTGCTTGTCCGTAATGATTTCTTCAACCGTACCGACAAAGTTAGCAAAAGGTCCGACCTTAATACGCACCGATTCCTTCAAGTCGAAATCGACTTTTGGCTTCGGCGCTTCCATTCCCATTGTCTTCAAGATTTGTTCAACCTCATCAGGCAACAGCGGGATAGGCTTTGAACCAGAACCAGTAGAACCGACAAAACCAGTGACCCCTGGCGTATTGCGAACAACATACCAAGACTCATCCGTCTGGATCATCTCTACCAAAACATAGCCAGGGTAAACCTTGCGCATGACGATCTTTTTCTTGCCGTCTTTGTTTACCACTTCTTCTTCCATTGGAACAAGAACTCGGAAAATTTTGTCTTCCATGCCCATGGATTCGACGCGCTTTTCCAAATTGGCCTTAACTTTGTTTTCATACCCCGAATAGGTATGAACAACGTACCATCTCTTTTCCATAACCAAGCCACCTTGGGACTTTATTAAATAATCGCTTCGACGATCGCGCTAATTCCGATGTCAAGGACCCAAAAATAAAGCGTCATAAAGACAACCGTGGCTAATACGACGATCGTATAGCTTGTCAATTCTTTACGATTGGGCCAGCGAACTTTTTTCAATTCGCCCCAGCTGTCGGCAAAGAAGGAAAACATTGAACCGAAACTACGTTTCAGATTCCCGAAGAAAGCCACGGACTACACCTCCATCTGACTTATCTTGTTTCGCGATGAGAAGTATGCTCGTTGCAGAACTTGCAGAATTTCTTCAACTCAATGCGGTCTGGGTGATTGCGTTTGTTCTTTGTTGTCGTGTAGTTGCGTTGTTTGCAGTTCGTGCAAGCCATCGTAACGATTACCCGCATATAGTACACCTCCTGAAGACACCTTAATGATAAGAAGCGTCGAATTTATCCCAAGGGGAAACAGTTTGTTCCCATTCCATAAGGAATAAAAACCGCCTCTCGAGCTGAATAAGACAGACTTATTCAGTAAAAACGTACGCATATTTAGGGCTACCTAAAACACTTTATCATAAGGGTCAAATCATGTCAACGAAAAGTATTGACGCTAGGGGGGGGTTACGACCTCCACTCTATCATAACCGACAGCTGCATGCAAAAGGAATAATCTCGAATGTCGAAGTCTATACCAGTATGGTAGATTTTCAATCAATCTAAACCTGCGCCCTATCATCACCTTTTCACGATCGCGGCATTCCCGCTCCTTCACCAGTCAGAACCATTCCTTAATAGTAAAAAAAGCTTATTCCCTCACTCGTGAGGTGGATAAGCTCTTCATGACATCTCTCTATCGTTCGCTATTCCTCATGTGCGCCATCGCGCAATTCCAAATACCGCTCCAGCTTGCGCTTCACACGCTGCAGAGCATTATCAATGGATTTGACATGTCGATCTAGATCGACGGCAATCTCCTGATAGGATCGTCCGTCCAAATAAAGCATTAACACTTTGCGTTCCAAATCGCTCAGTATTTCGGACATCTTGTCTTCAAGTCCGACAAACTCTTCTTGATTAATAATGAGCTCTTCCGGGTCCGATACACGCGAACCCCCGATAATGTCCAGCAACGTCCGGTCCGAATCTTCATCGTAAATCGGCTTGTCCAAGGAAACGTATGAATTTAAAGGGATATGTTTCTGACGCGTCGCGGTCTTGATCGCGGTAATGATCTGTCTTGTGATGCACAGTTCGGCAAACGCCTTGAATGAAGCCAACTTGTCACCTTTAAAATCCCGAATCGACTTGTATAGGCCGATCATACCCTCTTGTACAATATCTTCACGGTCAGCCCCGATCAAAAAATAAGAGCGTGCCTTCGCCCGTACGAAATTGCGGTATTTGTTAATTAAGTATTCAAGCGCTTCACTGTCCCCATCACGAACCGCGTCGACTAGCTGTTCATCCGCCAACCGATCGTATGAGGAGGCGCTTAATACTCTGAGGTCAACACTCACTAGCAATCCCTCCGGCCTGCAACGCAATCCACTGTTACATCACAAATGATAGATTCAGTATATATGAATCTATCTAACACCGTCAACCAAGTGAAGCCTTATCCAGAGCGGAATCCAAGGTATTTCACAAATAAAGAGACAATCACTTGGAAAAAAGATACCAAAATCCGTACTGGGCGAACATCTCTTCTCTCGATTCTAGCGCGTGTTCAAAAAAACTGCTTTTCAACCTCTGCTAGTCTTCTTCGCCGCGGCGCATCCGTTCCAGCTTCAACAGTTGCTCCAGACTCAGCTTCCCTTCCAACGGATTACGTTTGATCGGCTGCGATGCATGCTCCCGGATACGAGACTGCACTTCTTGTCTTGCCTGCTCAATGATGAGCCGAAGCTCCCGCGCAGAGACACGAAGCGCACCCTGCCCGAAGGTGACGCGCTGCTCCGTCATGTCGGAGGTGGCAACATAGATTTGACGGCGGCGATGCGTCAGTTCCTTTACGAGACGTTCAATGCATTCATCCGCCGTTTCTTTTTCTTTTGTAAAATAAACCGTCATATTCCCCTGCTTGTATTTCATCCCGAGACCGGGAACGCGATACGCGTCGAACACGGCAATGACTTTTCGCCCCGAATAAGCTTGATAATCCGCAAGCATGTGCAGCAGCCGATCCCGCGCTTCTTCCAATCGGTTATCCGCAAGCTGCGACAATTCCGGCCATGCCCCAATCATATTGTAACCATCGACCAAGAGCACATCGCGCCAATCCTGCCGTTCCATGTTCCGTAGCCTCAGCCGCGGCGCCGGCGCACAACCTCATACATAAAGATGCCAGCGGCTACCGACGCGTTTAGCGAATTGATTTGCCCTGCCATTGGCAATGTACAGAGAACATCACACGTTTCACGGATAAGACGACCCATGCCTTTGTTCTCGTTGCCAATTACAAGCGCAACCGGAAGTGTGAACACATCCGCATCGTATATTTCCTGCGTCGCCGATACGTCTGTGCCGACAATCCACACGCCGCGCTCTTTCAGCTGTTCCATTGTCTGTGTCAAGTTCGTGACGCGGGCAACCGGCACATATTCGACTGCCCCTGCCGATGTCTTCGACACCGTAGCGGTAAGTCCAACCGAGCGACGCTTCGGAATGATAACACCGTGAACTCCCGTACAATCAGCCGTACGCAAAATCGAGCCCAAGTTATGCGGGTCTTCGATTTCGTCTAGCAACAGCAAAAAAGGAACTTCCCCTTTGGCCTCGGCCCGGGCGAGAATATCTTCCACTTCCACATAATCATAAGCAGCGACTTGAGCGACAACACCTTGATGCTGCACGCCTTCGACTATCTGGTCCAGCTTACGCTTGTCCACCGTCTGAATGACAACTCCCGCTTTCTTCGCTTCAGCGATGATAGGCAGGGTCAAATGCTTCTGCGCATTATCCGCAATCCATATCTTGTTGATGGTGCGCCCAGATTTGAGCGCTTCGGTAACCGAGTGTTTCCCGGCGATAAATTCTTCATGCATGCGTGTAATGGCCTCCCGTTATGTGTAGCTTCGTGTATTGCATCCGTGCTCCACACGTTATTTATTGTCGTGCTCCGCTTCATGGGCGTGAACGATCATATTCATCAGTTGGCGCAAGCGATCATGCTGCCCGCTGAAATATAAATAGCCGAACAACGCTTCCAGCGCCGTTGCCTGTCGGTATTCGCTCACATCGGCACTTTTCGGCACACTCGACTTCGTATTCCGCCCTTGGCGTACGATATCGGCTTCCTCTTCCGTCAAGAAGGAGGCGATGCTGCCGAGAATGCGAGCCTGTGCTTTCGCAGACACATAGCTTATTACTTCTCTGTGCAAATGATTAGGGCGATGATTCGGCTTCGATATCAAATATTGGCGTATCGCTGCTTCGTAGATGGCATCGCCCATATAAGCGAGCACGATCGGGTTCAAATGCTTCGCTTGCTTGGATGGAGCGAAGGGGAAGAGCAAATGTTGCGGCTCCCCTTGTCCCGTGCTCGCTTCGTCTATTTCATGCCGTGCTTGTTCATCCTTGTTCATGGCGCTGTTATTCGCTCCTTTGCCTCCGGACGCCGGTTGTTCGTCTCTCTTCATTTGCGACGCCAACGTACGCCTTGCGGCGTGTCCTCCAGCAATATTCCTTGAGCTGTCAGCAAATCGCGAATCTCATCGGCGCGCGCCCAGTTTTTAGCTTTGCGCGCATCATTGCGTTCTTGAATGAGTTGGTCCACTTCTTCGTCAAGCAGCTCATCCTCCTGATCCATCACGAGGCCGAGCACATCATTCATCGCTTCGAACGCATCGAGCAGCGCTTGCAAATTGCCGGCCTGCTGCGCTCCTTGGGTACCGTGCTGCAAGTAGGTGTTAGCCTCGCTTGCCCATTCGAACATGGCCGTAATGGCATCAGCCGTGTTGAAGTCATCCCGCATCTTCGCATCGAACGTGTCGAGGATGCCGGCCAGCTTCGCCTGCAGCGTGTCATCGGGCTCCTGTTCATGCACCGCTTCCGCACCCGCTCCATTCGTCACCGTCTGCAGAGCATGCTGCACATTCGCCATCGCATTGGCAATCCGGCTCACGCTCTTCTCCGCCTGCACCATTGCCTCTTCGCTGAAGTTAAGCGGATTGCGATAGTGCGTCGCCAGCATGAAATAGCGGAGCGCCGCCGGTTGATACTGCTTGCGCAAATCTTTGACAAGCACGCCGTTGCCAAGCGACTTCGACATTTTTTCATTATTAATATGAATATACCCGTTATGCATCCATACATTCGCCAGCGGCTTGCCGGTGATGGACTCCGATTGCGCTACCTCGCACTCGTGGTGCGGGAATTGCAAATCCTGGCCCCCGCCGTGTATATCCAGCGTCTCACCCAAATATTTGCGCGCCATCGCGGAGCATTCGATATGCCAGCCTGGACGGCCATCGCCCCACGGACTCGGCCAGGAGATTTCTCCAGGCTTTGCCGCCTTCCAGAGTACGAAATCTTCAGGGTTCTCTTTGCGCTCATCCACTTCAATTCGAATGCCGAGTTGAAGTTCTTCTATATTTTGATGAGATAGCTTCCCATAATCATGAAACTTCTTCGTGTGGAAATAGACATCTCCGCCGGATTCATATGCGAAGCCACGCTCCACCAATTCAGCGATGTAGGCGGTGATTTCCGACATATTGTCCATTACGCGCGGGTTCTGCGAAGCACGGCGGACGCCAATCCCGTCGATATCTTCATAAAAGGCTTGGATAAAGCGATCAGCGACCTCCGGCACGGTAGATCCAAGTTCCGCCGCTTTGCGAATTAGCCTATCGTCCACATCCGTGAAGTTGACGACATATTTCACATCATAGCCAAGCGTCTCCAAATAACGGCGGACCACGTCAAAGAAAATCTGCGGACGCGCATTGCCGATATGAATATAATCGTATACGGTCGGACCGCATACATACATGTTCACCTTATCCGGGTGTATCGAGATGAACGGCTCTTTGCGGCGCGTCATCGTATTATAAATGTGCAGCGTCATGGGTGCGCTAACCTCCTACATTAATCTCGTTTCGCTTTATTTTTTGATTACATTGGCTTCAACAAGCCGTTCCGCGGCGTCTTCGTCCTCTTTTGGCTGTTTACTGGCTGCGTCCGGGTCTCCTGCTTGATCATCGACTTGATCACCAGCAATATTTCTTGGCTTGGAAGGCTTGCATAGTTGCAATTCGGCTTTCAGCACATCGATCTCGCCTTGCAAGCTGCGCAGCATATCGATGACCGGGTCAGGCAATTGGGCATGATTCAGACGGTCAATGCGAATGCCGTCCTGCTTCACGATTCGCCCTGGTATACCGACTACGGTACAGTTCGGCGGAACTTCCCGCAATACGACTGAATTGGCCCCAATGCTGGAATTGTCTCCAACCTTGAACGATCCGAGCACCTTGGCACCGGAAGAAATGACTACGTTGTTCCCGATCGTGGGGTGCCGCTTTCCTTTTTCTTTCCCTGTCCCTCCAAGGGTCACCCCTTGGTAGATGACGACATCGTCTCCGATTTCACACGTTTCACCGATTACGACCCCCATCCCATGGTCTATGAACAGACGGTTCCCTATACGGGCACCTGGATGTATCTCAATTCCGGTCACAAAGCGGCTCGCCTGCGAAATGATGCGGGCCACCGTAAACCAACGGTGTCGGTACAACCAATGAGCGATTAGATGCGCCCATATCGCATGCAGTCCAGAATAAGTAAAAATGACTTCAAACCGGCTTCTTGCCGCAGGGTCGTTATCGAACACCGCTCGCACATCAGATTGCATTCGTCGAATGATACGCCACATGACCCGTCCCCCCCGGAACTTCCTAGAAGTGGTGAACCTCTAAAATAAAAACGCCTCTGCAGCATGATGCTGCAGAGGCGCGGTGCGCGGTTCCACTCTGCTTGGATAACGTTACATCCAGACCAGACGCCTCATTCCCTCGAATTCACCTGGAATCTGGCCGCAATCGCGGTCTGTAAACTGTAACAGCTATCCCACTCAACGTTCAGTAACGCGAACGACACGTCATCTCCTACCCATGCTCTTCAAGCACGCTCAGAGACGAAGCTTCCGGGTGCAACGCATCAGCATCGAACCGGAACGACTCTCAGCCTGCAAGAACATGATGCGCATGTCCTTGACCGTTCGTTCTCTCTGTACGCTTCATAATTGCCAATGCTTTCCCGTTCAACGCTTTTCCTTACTCGTATTATATCGTCTAGTATAGCGGATGTGCAGCGCAGCTGACAATAAGGGCTTCTCGTCCGATGTTGCCAGACTGCTACGCCAGCTGACGCAGACGTTTGAATACTTTGGCTTGGCCAAGCAAGACAATCGTCTCGTTCAGGTCGCGGCCATGCATTTGGCCCGATACCGCCACACGGACAGGCATGAACAATCCTTTGCCTTTGGCGCCCGTTTCTTTCTGAACTTCCTTCATCGCCGCTTTGACCGTATCGACATCCCATGATGCGGCGGCTTCCAGCTTCTGAAGCAAAGCGCTCAGCACGGCGGGAACTTGCGGTTCTTCCAGGACTGGCTTCGCTTCTTCGTCGACGACAAGCTCGTCGCGGAAGAACAGTTCAGACAGTTCCACGATGTCGGAAGCGCAGTTCATCTGCTCTTGATACAGCTTGATAAGCGATGTCGCCCACGCGAGCTGCTCTTCGTTCAAGCTCTCCGGCAGTCGACCCGCTTGCTGCAGATGCGGTATGGAGAGTGCCGCGATGCGCTCTATGTCTGCTTTCTTCATATACATATTATTGATATGCGTCAATTTATTCGTATCGAATACCGCAGGACTCTTCGATAAGCGATTCGCATCAAAAATCGAAATCAGCTCATCGAGCGAGAACAGCTCTTCTTCGCCTTTCGGAGACCAGCCGAGAAGCGCAATGAAGTTGCAGATGGCTTCCGGCAGATAGCCGAGCTGCTCGTACTGTTCGATAAACTGAATAATCGACTCGTCGCGCTTGCTGAGCTTCTTGTGGTTCTCATTGACGATAAGCGTCATATGACCAAATACCGGCGCTTCCCAGCCGAACGCCTCGTAAATCATCAGTTGGCGCAATGTATTCGTAATATGGTCTTCACCGCGCAAGACGTGCGATATGCGCATCAAATAATCGTCGAGCACGACCGCGAAGTTGTACGTCGGAATACCGTCTTTCTTCACGATGACCCAATCACCCGTCGTGTCGGACTCGAAGGTAATATCGCCCTTTACAAGGTCGTCAAACGTATAAGAGCGGCCTTCCGGAACGCGAAAACGAATGCTCGCTTGGCGGCCTTCCGCTTCAAGACGCGCATGGTCCTCTGCGGATAATCCACAGCATTTGCCCGAATATTTCGGTGTTTCCCCGCGGGCGACTTGCGCCTCCCGCTCCGCTTCAAGCTCCTGCTCCGTGCAGTAACAGCGATAAGCCCAATCGCGTTCAAGCAGCTCATTCACATATTTATTGTATATATCCAGACGCTCGGTCTGACGATATGGGCCGTAATCGCCACCCACATCGATGCTTTCATCCCAATCCATGCCAAGCCATTTCATGTACTTGAATTGGTTCTCTTCTCCGCCTTCCACGTTGCGCTTCACGTCCGTGTCTTCGATACGAACGATGAATTTCCCGCCATGGTGACGTGCGAACAAATAATTGAACAGTGCTGTACGTGCATTTCCGATATGTAAGTGTCCCGTTGGACTTGGTGCATAACGAACACGAATGTCTTTATTCATGATAGCTTCCCTCACACCGATTATTTTAGTCTACCTTTTAGAGGTGGTTCAAAAATTCCCCTTTTGAATACTCACTTTTAGTTATACCATATCTTTAAAGAGGCAGACAACCGCCTGAGCGGCAATTCCCTCGCTTCTTCCCGTAAAGCCAAGCTGTTCCGTCGTCGTCGCTTTCACGTTCACCTGCGACTCATCCGCTTCCAATATGCGTGCGATATTCGCAACCATGGCCGGTATGTGCGGCAGCATCTTCGGCTTCTGCGCAATAATGGTGCAATCCACGTTGCCAAGCCGGTAGCCCCGCTCCTTCGCGAACGCCCAGACATGTTCCATCAGCTTCACGCTGTCCGCGTCTTTGTATGCCGGATCCGTGTCTGGGAAATGCTTCCCAATGTCGCCGAGACCCAAGGCTCCGAGGACGGCGTCACTTACCGTATGCAGAAGCACGTCGGCGTCCGAATGCCCCAACAGACCTTTTTCATATGGAATATGTACGCCGCCGATAATGCACGGACGTCCTTCCACCAATTGATGCACATCGAATCCCTGTCCTACTCGTATCACGAATTCTCCCTCTCCCTTACCATGTTATTGATTCCGCAACATCCACCAGGCCGCCCAATCCAGATCGTCCGGTGTCGTAAGCTTGATGTTCGTGTAATCCCCTTCCACGACATGAACTGGAACGCCCATGCGCTCCACGAGCATCGCGTCGTCCGTCCCGATGAATCCCTCCAGCTCCGCCTGCTCATGGGCAGACATACATATGGAAAGACGAAAAGCCTGTGGGGTCTGAATCGCCCACAAGCTGCGTCGGTCCGGCGTTGCCGTTATGACGCCATCCCCATTCACCTGCTTTATCGTATCTTTCACCGGTACGGCCAATACGGACGCCTCATGCTCCCGGGCCGTGGTAAAGCATGCCTTCACCTTGCCTGGGTCCACAAAAGGCCGTACGCCATCGTGAATCAATACATAATCCAAGCCGCGTGCCTGCAGCGCCTGCAGCCCTGCATACACCGAGTGCTGCCGTTCCTTGCCGCCGGCTACGATATCGCGGACTTTATCCAGTCCATATTCACGTACCCAATCTTCACAGCGGGGCATGTCCTGCGCTGACGTCACCCAAGCGATCGTCTCGCATTCAGGAATCGCTTGAAACCGCTCCACCGTATGTACAATGACCGGCTTGTCCAGCAGCCGTAAATATTGCTTACTCTCCTCGGTGCCCATGCGCGTGCCTTTGCCGGCAGCCACGATCACCACTCCAAAGCCTTGTTCCATCCCTGTTAACCCTCCATGATGGTGCTACCCCCATCATACCTGTTTATTGGGCTTTTTCCAACAGTTTTGGCTTGGCAAAAATCATGCGTCCCGCTGACGTCTGCAGCACGCTCGTTACGAGCACTTCCATCGTCATGCCGATGTAGTCGCGCCCGCCCTCAACCACGATCATCGTACCATCATCCAGATAGGCGACACCCTGACCGTGTTCCTTGCCGTCTTTGATTACTTGCACGACAATCTCTTCACCAGGCAGTACGACCGGCTTCACCGCATTGGCAAGGTCGTTAATGTTCAACACAGACACGCCCTGCAGCTCGCACACTTTATTCAAGTTGAAGTCATTGGTGACGACTTTGCCCTTCAACAGCTTGGCAAGCTTGACGAGCTTGCTGTCCACTTCGGAGATCTCATCGAAGTCACCTTCATAAATCAGCACCTTGACCTCAAGTTCCTTCTGAATCTTATTTAAAATATCCAATCCCCGACGTCCACGATTTCGTTTTAACAAATCCGAAGAATCCGCGATATGCTGCAGCTCTTCAAGCACGAATTCTGGAATGACAATCGTCCCTTCGATAAATCCCGTCTTGCAAATATCCGCTATACGGCCGTCAATAATGACGCTCGTGTCCAATATTTTGTGCTCCTCATAACGGTATTCAGATTCTTCTTCACTGCTGCGTTCCAACCATTTGAACGAAGAGAGCCACAATCCCATATCTTCCTGTTTGAGCAGCGCAATTTGCATGCCTGCACACCCGCTCGCTATCGCGATAATAACCGATGCCATATGCCCCACGCTCCCGAATTGCCCCAAGAGTGGTGTGATGAGCGAAGCAAAACATAGACCGAGCAGTGTACCTGCTGCACCCGTCACCAATATTCCCGTGGACATCTCCGCAATTCGTTCTCGCCCGGTATTCCAAATACGTGACAATGGCATAAAGAGTGCACGACCTACTACATAAAAGCAAAATGCCCCGCCAAACGCCCATAACAAGCGGACAGAAGAGAATCCTTGATTCATTACCGCGGCAAATTCCATCGTCTGTGTATACCAATAATGTTGCAGCTCTAACCCGCTCCAAGCGCCAATCAGTCCAGCCAATCCTAGAAATATTCGTTTAAACACAAACGTCCACCTCCTTACTCTATTTGGATTTCCTTACAATTATGGCCCAACGAAATGGCTCCTAATCCTCGAATTCTGAATTTTATCGCGGTGCCGAGTTGATAAATGGGAATTCCTAGTCGTATAATGTTCTTGAAAACGTTATGCGTAACAAGCGATCTCGTGCGACGCTTGCACCGTTGCACTATTCCAAGAATAGAGGTGGATGGAAATGAGCACTCCCAGTTTGCAAGCGCTTCAAGATCAGGTAGCTGATTTACTGCTAAGACACCGGAGCCTATTGGACATTCTCTCCAAATACGGTCAGTCCGACGCCTCGGTGAACCGCGCCGTGACCAAAGCTATTACCGAATGCGGATGCTTGGAGCTGCATGCCACGCGGCAGCCATATTGCGCTGATATGGATGTTGATCAAGCGAAGCAGAGCATGGAAAGCCACGTCCAAGGATATTTGTGCGACAATTGCAAAGACGTCGTGAAGAGCGAGCTTGGTAAGCACCTTTTCTACATGTCCGCCCTTTGCAACCTGCTCGACATCGAGCTGGATGATGTCGTGAAGCAGGAATCGAGCAAATGCTCTACGCTTGGTATTTTTAATTTGTCTTAACGTCAGGGGGCAACAATACTTGCTACTACGCTATTACAGAGCCGAGGGCGGGTATCTGCGCTGCACACAGGGCAGCATGGATAACCGTTCTCGGCTTTTTTATGCCAAAAAGCCGGTATCCCTGTTGGATACCGGCTCAGTATAAACAACAACAGCACTTGACGCTAAAGGGATACTGTCCCTTTAGCGTCAAGTGCTGTATCGTTAATTAGATCAGGAATGTTTCGATTGGTACCATTCTTCCGCATCTCTTTGCTTCTTGCGACGCCTATTCAGCATTCTAACGTTTTTTTTTAAGCCGAGGAGAGCATATAGCACCAAGGGAACAAATATGAGCTTCGGTGTCTGCTCTGGCTTCCAAAATGCAATCGCAGCGGATGCCGCGATGACGATAGGCGTAATCCAAATCGCTTTCTTCGGAATGCCAACCTTCTTGAAATTCGGATATTTCACAGTGCTTACCATCAAATAAGACAAAAGGAGCATGGCGATAATCAAGTAAGCTCCGGGAATGGTCTCATGAAATAGCGCAAGCGTACAAGCAACGCCGCCTGCAGCCGGAATAGGCAAACCGATGAAATAGCCCGGAATCCCATCCTTAACGTTAAATCGAGCCAAGCGAAGCGCACCGCAAATTGGAAATATGGCTGTTACAATCCAGGCAAGCGCCGAGTTCATTTCGCTAAATGCCACCACATACATAATGAATGCCGGGGCTACGCCGAACGAAATAACGTCGGACAAAGAGTCCAGCTCTTTGCCGAATTCACTCTGCGCATTCAATGCCCGTGCTACCCGACCATCAAGACCGTCAAGCAGCATGGCGATAATGACCATAAGAGCGGCTTTGCTGTAGTCGTCGTGAAACGCAAGCATAATGGATATAATTCCGAGAAACAAGTTGCCGATCGTAAACAAGCTCGGAATAGACTTTATAATCATAGGTTCACCTCTAATTTTACTATGCCCAACGTTCGTGTTTTCATTGTTGGAAAATCAAATCTGCCTGTCAATGAAAACCTGCTCTTGAATACGTTTGAGTCCTTCCTTAATGGTGCGTGCACGCACCTCACCGATGCCATCCACTTCATCCAGTTCCTCAATGGTAGCCATCATGACGTGCGGCAGGAACTCGAATGTCTCCACTAAGTTATGAGTGATGACGTTCGGAAGTCTCGGGATTTTACTTAAGACGCGATAGCCGCGCGGTGAAATGGACTCATCTTGAATCGCACTTGTCGTCGGATACCCCAACAGGCGAATCAGGTGATGGGTATCGAGCAGTTCATCCGCGGTGCATTTTTTCAGTTGGGCAAAAATTTCGCGGATCTTCTCATCACTCTCATCCCGGGCGTAATCCTTCACAAGCAGCCAAGCATCTTCTTCGGTGTTGCTTACCAGTTCCTCCAGCTGCATGCTAATGAGACGTCCTTCGGTACCCAATTCATTGATGTAACGCTTTATCTCCATTTTAATACGTAATACCATTTCAATACGTTGCACAACGTTTACAACATCGGCCAATGTCACCAGTTCTTCGAACTCGGAAGCCGTCAAATTGGTCATGCCTTGTACGAGTACCGCTTTATATTTCTCTAGCGTCTGAATCGCTTGGTTGGCTTTCGTCAAAATGACGCCAATCTCCTTCAGCGCATAGCGAAGGCTGCCTTGGTATAGCGTAATGATGTTGCGGCGCTGGGAGATAGACACGACAAGTTTACCGGTCTGCTTCGCAACACGCTCCGCGGTACGGTGCCGAATCCCCGTCTCTGTCGACGGAATGGAGGAATCCGGAATGAGCTGTGTATTTGCATAAAGGATTCGCTTAATGTCCTCGCTTAAAATGATGGCGCCGTCCATCTTGGCAAGCTCATACAAATAGCTGGGCGAAAAATCGCAATTAATTGAAAATCCGCCATCAACGACTTCCATTACTTCTGGACTGTAGCCGACCACAATAAGAGCGCCTGTCTTTGCACGCAATACGTTCTCTAACCCTTCACGGAATGGGGTACCCGGCGCAACCATCCGCAGTAGGTCATTCATTATATCTAGCTGGCTTTCCTTCATTCTTTGTCTATGCCCCCTAACCTAGCGCCGCAGTTAATGCTTCAGCAACCGTATTTACGCCGATAATATCAATATGATCAGGCGGTTTCCACCCCCGCAAGCTACTTTCTGGTAAAATAATTCGCTTAAATCCGAGTTTCTCTGCTTCTTTCACCCTTTGTTCCGCGCGCGAGACGGCGCGCACTTCTCCTGTCAAGCCAACTTCACCGAATACGACATCATACGGCTGTGTCGGCATATCGCGAAAGCTTGAGGCAATGGCGACGGCCATAGCCAAATCGACCGCCGGCTCATCCAGCTTCAAGCCACCCGCTACATTCACATATGCATCTTGATTCTGCAAAAACATTCCCATGCGCTTCTCCAGCACCGCAATGATAAGCGACAGCCGCTGATGATCAATCCCCGTCGACATGCGGCGCGGGGAAGGGAAATTGGTAGCTGATACGAGAGCCTGCATCTCCACCAGCACCGGCCGCGTCCCCTCCAAGCTGGCCACGACCGTAGAGCCGGCTACACCGAGCGGCCGTTCTTGCAGGAACATTTCGGAAGGATTCTTCACTTCCACCAATCCGCCTTCGGTCATCTCGAATATGCCGATTTCATTCGTGGAGCCGAACCGATTCTTGACCGCACGCAATATACGATAAGAATGGTGCCGCTCCCCTTCAAAGTAGAGCACGCAATCCACCATATGCTCCAGAAGGCGAGGGCCTGCAATAGCCCCTTCCTTCGTCACGTGGCCGACCAGCACCGTTGCAATTCCTCTGCCTTTAGCGATGCGCATAAAAGTGCTTGTGCATTCGCGCACTTGTGCCACGCTGCCCGGAGCGGATTCAACTGACGGCTGAAACACCGTCTGAATCGAGTCGATGACGAGAAAGTCGGGCTTCATTGCGTCAATCGCTTCTTCGATATATTGTAGATTCGTCTCGCTTAAGACGAACAAACGCTCAGACAGCACACCTAACCGATCTGCTCTAAGCTTCGTCTGCCGCATCGATTCCTCGCCAGACACGTACAATACCTTCAGCCCGCTGGTCGCGAGCGCATTTGAGGTCTGCAAGAGCAGTGTGGATTTCCCGATACCCGGGTCCCCGCCGACTAAGATAAGGGAACCAGGAACGACTCCGCCGCCCAAGACACGATTCAGTTCGCTTAGTGTCGTCGTTAATCGAGGTTCGCGTCCACTCTCTATATGTATGATCGATTGCGGCTTTTCTTTCGTTTGAATCAAGGAAGTATGGACTCCTGCAGTCTTCACGACGGTTTCACGTTCCTCGACCATCGTATTCCACTCGTTGCAGCCCGGACACTTCCCCATCCACTTTGGAGACTCATAGCCGCACTCGCTACAATAAAATTTCGTTTTTACTTTGGCCATGTCAGCCGACACTCCTAATTGATAATCACGGACTCAATCCATGGTCTACTAAAGTTCGTTGTTGATACTCATTGTATCGGAGTAAACCAATTGATTTATTACCCACCTCGTTCAAGTTTACCATTTTTAAGGAGCGGGATAAAGGGATTTAGCAATTGAGGTAGGAAAGATGAGGAAAATGTACGAATAGCCTGAGTATTCACTCTTATTAACGTGGTTCCCCCCTTTATGAGGCGACATATTATCCCATAAGAAAACCAGACCATGAAGCGGAAGCCTGACATCATGTTCTTTGGCTAAGAACAAAACCGCATAAAAAAACGCACCCCTTGCTTATCGCAAGAGATGCGCCTGTGGCATTACCGATTATGCATTCGTTGTTGCAGCCGGAGTTTCCGTATTGCGCAGTACAACAAGTTCGCCGTCCTTCTCGTCTATAAGCACCGCATCGCCCTTGATGATTTGACCTCTCAGCAGCTCCTCGGACAATCTGTCCTCAATGTGCTTCTGAATGGCACGGCGCAGCGGACGCGCTCCATAAGCCGGGTCGTAGCCCTCTTTTGCCAAGAATGCTTTGGCGTCGTCAGTAAGTTGAAAATCGATGTCTTGTTCCTTCAGACGCTTGCGCAGTTCATCTGCCATCAGTGTGACGATTTCGGCAATGTGCTTCTCATCAAGCGAATGGAAGACGATGATTTCGTCGATCCGGTTCAAAAATTCCGGACGGAAGCTCTTCTTCAATTCCGCCATCACTTTATCTTTCATGTTGTTGTAATCACGGCTCGTGTCGTTCGCAGCTGTGAATCCGAGCGTTGAATTGCGCTTAATTGCTTCGGCGCCGACGTTCGACGTCAATATAATGAGTGTGTTGCGGAAGTCCACCACGCGTCCTTTGGAATCGGTCAGACGGCCGTCTTCCAACACTTGCAGCAAAATATTGAACACTTCTGGGTGAGCCTTCTCAATCTCATCCAACAGGACAACCGAGTATGGCTTACGGCGTACTTTCTCAGTCAGCTGGCCGCCTTCCTCGTAGCCGACGTATCCTGGAGGCGCCCCTACCAGACGCGCTGTTGAGTGTTTCTCCATATATTCGGACATATCGATGCGGATAACCGCATTATCATCACCGAAGAGCGATTCCGCAAGCGCACGCGCCAGCTCGGTCTTCCCTACCCCAGTAGGGCCGAGGAAGATGAAGGAGCCCATTGGACGCTTCGGATCTTTCAGACCTGCACGAGCGCGGCGAATAGCACGGCTGACCGCCTTGACTGCTTCGTCTTGCCCGATAACACGTTCATGCAATATTTCTTCCATATTGAGCAGGCGTTCGCTTTCCTCCTCTTTCAGCTTCAACACCGGTATGCCGGTCCAGCTGGCTACGATCTGAGCGATGTCTTCCGGCGTAACCTCGGAGTCCATGCGTCCCTGCTTCTCTTTCCATTGATTGCGTACCGTCTCCAGCTCTTCGCGCATCTTCTGCTCTGTATCGCGCAGCGCGGCTGCTTTCTCGAATTCCTGGCTCTGAACAGACGCATCCTTCTCTTTGCGGATGTCCTCCAAGCGGGCTTCGAGCTCTTTCAAGTTAGGCGGTACCGTGTATGAATGAAGGCGTACTTTCGAGCTGGCCTCATCAATCAGGTCAATCGCTTTATCCGGCAGGAAGCGGTCGGTAATGTAGCGGTCTGACAGCTTTACTGCTTGGTCAATCGCTTCGTCCGTAATTTTGACGCGATGGTGCGCTTCGTAACGATCGCGCAGCCCTTTTAGAATTTGAACTGTTTCTTCCGGCGTCGGCTGATCCACCGTAATTGGCTGGAAGCGGCGTTCTAATGCAGCATCTTTTTCAATATATTTGCGGTATTCATCCAACGTCGTCGCACCGATACATTGCAGCTCCCCGCGTGCCAGCGCCGGCTTCAAGATGTTAGAAGCGTCAATCGCTCCTTCGGCACCGCCAGCGCCAATCAGCGTATGCAGTTCATCAATGAACAGGATGATATTCCCGGCTTGGCGAATTTCGTCCATAATCTTTTTTAGCCGATCCTCGAACTCACCACGGTATTTTGTGCCAGCGACGACTGAGCCCATATCAAGTGTCATGACGCGCTTGTCACGGAGCGTCTCTGGAATTTCATTATTAATAATCTTCTGGGCCAAGCCTTCGGCAACGGCCGTCTTCCCGACGCCTGGTTCTCCGATTAATACCGGATTATTCTTCGTCCGGCGGCTTAGCACTTGAATGACGCGTTCAATCTCCTTGCTGCGGCCAATGACAGGGTCTAGGTTGCCTTCCTTCGCAATCGCCGTCAAATCGCGTGCCAAGCTGTCCAGCGTCGGTGTGCTCACATTTTGCGATTGGCCGTGATGGCTCGATACCGCTTCGCTGCTGCCGAGCAACTGCAGCACTTGCTGACGCGCTTTGTTCAGGCTGATGCCCAAGTTGTTCAACACGCGTGCTGCTACCCCCTCGCCCTCACGAATCAGGCCGAGCAAAATATGCTCTGTTCCGACATACGTGTGGCCAAGCTTGCGCGCTTCGTCCATGGACAGCTCAATGACTTTCTTCGCCCGAGGCGTATAGGCGATATTGGTCGGCTGTTCTTGACCGCGCCCGATAAGCGATTCGACTTCGTCTTGAATCTTCTCCAGACCAAGGCCGAGCGCAACTAAAGCTTTTGCAGCAATGCCTTCCCCTTCACGAATGAGGCCGAGCAAAATATGCTCTGTTCCGATATTATTGTGTCCTAAGCGGACCGCTTCTTCCTGTGCCAAAGCCAATACTTTTTGTGCACGTTCTGTAAATCTTCCGAACATCATCGTCTAAGCACCTCCATAAACTTTATGATTTGGATTTGGATTTCGATAACGTCTCCCGAATCAATCTCGCCCGATACACGTCCCGTTCATCGGTTGGCAGCGATTTGTTGTATATATGCTGCAAAAATCCTGGTTGTGTCATGACAAGCAATTCGTTCAATTCAGATGAGTGAATATGGTTTAGAATGTTCAAATCCGAGCCGAGACGAATATCAGACAGCCGTTGCGCCGCTTCCTTCGAATCCATGATAGCCGCGTGCTTCATAATGCCATAAGACCGGCATACACGGTCTGTCAGTCGTGTCCGACTATCCGTTAGCAGGAGCTCACGCGCCGCCTTCTCATGCTCGATAATTTGCTTCACAACACTGTACAGATTATCGATAATCTCGGTTTCAGATTGACCGAGTGTAATCTGGTTCGAGATCTGGAACAGGTTGCCGATCGCTTCGCTTCCTTCCCCGTATATACCCCGAACAGCCAAGCCTACTTGTGTAACCGCCTGAAGGATGCGGTTAATTTGCTGTGTCATCACAAGAGCTGGCAAATGCATCATGACCGACGCCCGAATTCCGGTACCGACATTCGTCGGACACGAGGTAAGGTAACCGCGCTTCTCGTCGAAGGCATAATCGACATGTGATTCGAACACGTCATCGATGCGGCTCGCTTGTTCCCACGCCTCACGAATTTGTAACCCCGGATACAGGCATTGAATCCGCAGATGGTCTTCTTCATTAATCATAATGCTAATCGATTCGTCATCGCTTAATATGACGACTCCGTTACGCGACTCGTTAGCCAGACTCGGAGAGATTAAATGTTTCTCAACCAGCACCTGCTTCTCGGTGTCGTTCATTTCCACAAGCGAAAACTTCTGAAAATGATTGATCGCTGCAAATTCAGGTTCATCCACAACCGCCGTCAAATGGGTATGCACTTCAGCCGACTGCTGGTTCGTCGCCAGCAGCGGGAACGGCAGTCCGCTCAAGTTCCGTGCTACACGGATACGACTGCTGATGACGATATCGGAGTCTGGACCCGTACCGCGCATCCAGTCACTAAGCGCTTGCTCCATAAATCGTCTCCCTGCCATCTCGCCATCTCCTTCCATTTCATTCGTTCAATTCCCATTATTTATGTGCACGATACTAACCGTTATGTTCCGCAGCACCAGACGGATTCTTCTCCAAGTCCCGGATGCGATCACGCAGCTTGGCCGCTTGTTCGAATTCCTCATTCATGATGCTGAGCTGCAGCTGCTTCTTTAAATCTTCTAATTCGCGCTTACGTTGAATTCTTCCTCCGCCACGCTTCGGAATTTTGCCGATGTGAACAGTATTGCCGTGAACTCGCTTCAGCAATGGATCCAAGCGGTCGCCAAAGAAGGAGTAGCATTCATCACACCCGAAACGGCCGAGCTTGCTGAATTGTGAATAAGTAAGTCCGCATTTCTCACATCGCGTCGCCTGTGGCTTGTTAGCATGAGCAGTACCGCTTGTACCCGAATCACCGCCTGACAGATCAAAGTCAAGCAATCCAGAAAGCAAGTTATGAATGGAGAATCCGTTAGACGTGCCAGGAATCCATTCGCCCTTCTCCCGGGCACATGATTCGCAAATATGGAATTCCGTCTTTTGCCCGTTAATGATTTTGGTAAAATGCAAGGTGGCTGGTTTCTGACCGCATTGTTGACAGATCATATCCGTTTCTCCTCCTTTATAGGTGACATATTCAACCTTATATACATCGGTCGATCTATTTGCTAAGCAGAGCCAGCAGCATGGCCCGCAGCAGCCTAGCACGCAATTCATCGCGGTAAGGAAGCTTAATCGGCAAGTTGTCGCGCGATACGGCAGCCTTCAATAAATTCGCTTCCCGGCGGGAGATAAATTCTGCTTCTTCCAGTTGATAAATGAGCCCCTCTGCCGCCGACTGACTGATTAGCTCTCCAATAGATTCGCACAGATGATTGTGGATACCTTCATGTTCCGGCAAATCGACGCGTTGAATGCGGATGTATCCGCCGCCTCCCCGTTTGCTTTCCACGACGTAACCTTTTTCCAAGGTGAACCTTGTGCTGATAACGTAATTGATTTGCGAAGGCACACATGAAAATTGCTCCGCCAAATCATTTCGTTGAATTTCTACAGCGCCTTCCGTGCTCTCCACTAACATATGCTTTAAATAATGTTCAATCAAGTCGGAAATATTGCGCATCTTCTCCCTCCTTTCCGCACGCTTCTATATTAGGTTTAACCAATTTTGACGGTACCTTATTCGACTTTTCCTAACTATTTGACTTTTTGTGCTTTATTCTGACTTTGACTTTCTTTGACTTTACGTTTATTATAGCGGAATTTTTTTGCTTTGCCAATACTTTATTTTCATTTTTTGTCCATTGTATGCTGCGTGCGGAAAGAGTTCAGGTGCATATACCGTTCCGAACATTTTTAATTCATGCTGAAAAAGTCGAAAATGTGTATATTTCGTGACTTTTCCACAGAGCGTGGATAAGCTGGGGATGAATATGTATATAGGGATATATTTTCGTATATCTTATCTAGATAGATTGTTGATAAATACTTTATAGTGTATACGATTTGAGAAGTTAATACTTTTTTATGATAGATTGTGGATAGACATCATATAATGCGAGAGCTCTTATACGTTTACTGATTGAATCGATGGTCAGTAGTACATAATTGTTCATAAGTAGGGGAATAAGTGGGGATTGAGGAGGTAAAGACAATGGAGTCAGTAACCTCTAACACAGTCTACAGCTCTATGATCAGGTCAGTTTGTTAGTTATGCGAGTGGAGAATGTGGTCATTGTTGATATCATTAAATACAGTGTGGATAGAATGGCAAAAATCAGAGGGATATCATATGGGGAAGGCATTGGCTCTGTGGATAAGTTGTGGACAAGACAAAAAACCACTAACATAATGTCAGTGGTTTGTCTGCTTGGCAACGTCCTACTCTCCCGGGACCCTGCGGTCCAAGTACCATCGGCGCTGGAGGGCTTAACGGTCGTG